>JACCYN010000103.1 GCA_013696465.1 Pyrinomonadaceae bacterium | reverse complement strand
GCGTAAATCTGATGCTTAAACCACGAGCGGCGCGGCAACCCCTCACGCCTCGTGAGCGCGCGCTCTGATTGAATTAAAACTCCGTCCAAAGTCTTATATGCTTCCGGCGAAAGCGCGCGCCCGCTCGCAAAGGCGGAGTTCATCGCGCGGTCGAATTCGCGTGCGCTCGTCGCCAACCGCGCGAGAGAGTTTTGGATAGGCGCGAAGTTTAAGTAAGGCACAGCAGCTTGCGCGGCGGGCAGCACGAATGTTTCTTTCGGATCGGAGATCATTTCAAGCGTGCGGTCGCTCCGTTGGCGTGTGCGCTCCGTCGTCTCTTCGCGCATTCTGTCGGTGAGTTGCATCACTTCACGCGCGTAACGTTCGACATGCTCGGAGAAGTTTGTGAACGCGAAAGGAAGAACATCCGCGTTAGCCAATCGGAGCACGATGCGTCCGCCGGTCTGCGCGAGCGCGACGCCGTAGGCGAAATCGGGATCGCCGAAGCGCGTGAAGTGATCGAAAGAATCATAGGTGGAATGATAAGAGCCGCCGCCGTCTTCGCCACCGTAGCCGATGTTCAAAGAGGCGACGCCGAGATGTTGCAGAAACGGCGTGTAGTCAGAACCTGAGCCGAGCGCGTCAATGCGCAGGTCGTAGCGATCACGCGCTTCGCGTCGTTCATCTCCGCCGCTGTTTGCGACGCGCAGTGCGCGGGCGCGATCCGAGACGCTTATTTTCTTTTGCGGATCAACCACATCGCGCGCCACTTCGTTGACGAATTTTTCGAGCGTATGCGAGCCACCCATGTAGAGAAAGCCGCGCCCGTTTGAATCCGAGTTGATGTAAGCGACTGTGTTGCGCCGCAAAATGTCGGCGTGCGTCTCCACCCATTCGGTCGAACCTAAAAGCCCCGGCTCTTCGCCGTCCCACAGTGCGTAGACGATGGTGCGCTTCGGCTTCCATCCGGTTTTCGCTAACTCGCCGACGGCGCGCGCCTCTTCCATCAACGCGACCGCGCCGCTCACCGGATCATCCGCGCCGTAAACCCACGCATCATGATGATTGCCGCGCACGATCCATTCGTCGGGTCGCTCCGCGCCGCGCAAACGGGCGATCACGTTGTAGGCGGTAACGGTGTTCCAGTTGAATTCGAGTTTAAGACGAACGGTTGAGGGGCCGGGGCCTAAGTGATAAGTGATAGGAAGCGCGCCGCGCCAATCGGATGGGGCGACGGGGCCGCCGAGCGCGCGAAGCAAAGGCAGCGCGTCGCCGTAAGAAACGGGAAGGACAGGAATCTTTGTGATCGTCGAAGCGTTTTCGCGCCTGAGTCGTTGCGCGTTGGCGGTTGCGCCTACGTTCGGCGTGAGCGGGTCGCCGGGAAAGGACGGCATGTCGGCGACCGAACCGCGTTGCGCTCCGCCCTCGTTACGCCACGCGCCCTTCGGGTAAACGTCGCCTTGATAGTAGCCGTCGTCGCGCGGGTCGGAGTAGATGATGCACCCGATTGCTCCGCGCTCGGCGGCCACCTTCGGCTTGATGCCGCGCCAACTGCCGCCGTAACGCGCGATAACGATCTTGCCTTTCACATCAATGCCGCGCTCGGTCAAAATTTCGTAATCGCGCGGCACGCCATAGTTGACATAGACGAGTTGCCCGGTCACGTCGCCGTCAATCGAGTATGCGTTATAAACCGGGAGTTGTTCGGAAAGATTTTGACTTGATGTTCCGTCTTCGGTGAGTTGCGGCTCGGCGAGTTTTGCCGTGAAGCGTTCGGGTGCGGTCATCTCAAGCAGGCGCGTGCGCGGAGTGGGGAAAAGCACTTGGAATTCCTCCAACTGCGCGTCGTAACCCCATGAACGAAACAGCCCGCGCATAAACTCGGCGTTCTGTTTGCCGTAAGCCGATCCGAGGTGGTGCGGTCGCAGGGTCATGCGCCGCATCCACTCGCGCATGTTGTCACGCTTAAGCAACGAATCGAAACGGCGTTCGAGTTTTTGTTGTCGCGCAGATGATTCGCGGTTGAAGCCGAAAAGCGGTTTATCTTGAAACGCAAAGACGGGCGAGACGAGCGCGAGCACAAGTCCGAAGACGCACAGCGAGCGAAGGGAATTCATAACTTTCTCCACAAGAAGTTTGTTCGTCCGTTTAACTTGCGACGATTTAATGGTAAATTTCTCGTTCAAGTTATCACATTCCAATTCTTAAATCTCTAAATAAAAATGAGCGCAACCGCACCCAATAAAGTTATCTACTCGATGATCGGCGTCAGCAAGTTTTATGATAAGAAGCCGGTTCTCAAAGACATCTATCTTTCTTACTTCTACGGCGCGAAGATCGGCGTGCTTGGACTTAACGGTTCGGGTAAATCGAGTTTGCTCCGCATACTCGCCGGAGTTGATCGTGACTTCATCGGCGAAACCGTCATCTCGCCCGGCCACACCGTCGGACTGCTCGAACAAGAACCGCAGTTGGACGGAACGAAGATGGTGCGTGAAATTGTCGAAGAAGCGGTGGGTGAAACGGTTAAGCTCCTCAAAGAGTACGACGAGATTAATAACAAGTTCGGTGAAACCCTGACGGACGACGAGATGGCGGCGTTGCTTGAGCGTCAGGGCGTGGTGCAGGAAAAGCTCGACGCGACGGATGCGTGGGATTTAGACGCGCGCCTTGAGATGGCGATGGACGCGCTGCGGTGTCCGCCCGGCGATACGACCGTCAAGAGTTTATCAGGCGGCGAGCGTCGCCGCGTCGCGCTCTGTCGTCTGCTGTTGCAGAAGCCTGACATCCTCCTGCTTGATGAACCGACGAATCACCTCGACGCCGAATCCGTCCAATGGCTCGAACATCACCTGCAAGCTTACGCCGGAACGGTGATCGCGGTGACGCACGACCGTTACTTTTTGGACAACGTCGCCGGGTGGATTCTCGAACTTGATCGCGGGCACGGCATTCCTTGGCAAGGCAACTACTCGTCGTGGCTCGAACAAAAACAGAACCGTCTTCAACAGGAAGAGAAGCAAGAGACGGAACGCCAACGCACATTGCAGCGCGAACTCGAATGGATACGCATGACGCCCAAAGGTCGCCACGCGAAAGCGAAGGCGCGCATCAGCTCATACGAAACCTTGCTCAATCAAGCTTCGGATAAACGCGCCGCAGAGGAACTCGAAATCTACATTCCGCCGGGCGCGCGTCTCGGCGACGTTGTGATCGAAGCCGAAACGGTGACGAAGGCTTACGGCGACCGCGTGCTCGTTGAAGACATGAGTTTCCGGCTTCCGCCCGGAGGGATCGTCGGCGTCATCGGTCCGAACGGCGCAGGCAAGACCACGCTCTTCCGCATGATCACTGAACAGGAGCAACCCGGTAGCGGCACGATTCGCAAAGGCGAAACCGTGACGCTCGCTTACGTTGACCAAAGCCGCGACGTGCTTGAAGCTGACAAAACGATCTGGGAGACGATCTCCGACGGGCAAGACACCATCCAACTCGGCGCGCGTCAAGTTCAATCGCGCGCTTACGTCGCGCGCTTCAATTTCAGTGGAAGCGATCAGCAAAAGAAAGTTGGCCAGCTTTCCGGCGGCGAACGCAACCGCGTGCATCTCGCGCGAATGCTCAAGGCGGGCGCAAACGTGCTGCTGCTTGACGAACCGACGAACGATCTGGACGTAAACACGATGCGCGCTTTAGAGGAAGCACTTGAGAACTTCGCGGGTTGCGCCGTCGTCATTAGCCACGACCGCTGGTTTCTCGACCGCATTGCGACGCATATCCTCGCGTTTGAAGGCGAAAGTAAAGTCGTGTGGTTTGAGGGAAATTATTCCGAGTACGAAGCGGACAGGCGCGCGCGCTTAGGCGCGGCCGCCGATCAGCCGCACCGCATCAAGTATCGCCAACTCACGCGAGGTTAAATACCATTACACAGCCACCGTAGTTAACTGCTCGCCTCTGTGGTGGTTTTATTTACTTGCGGAATCTGCGTCTTGAGCGAGTAAGCCCGAACTTGTTTTGCATGGCGTCGTAGCGAATAAAGAATATCTCGACGGGCGTGCCGGACTGAGCGCTTTGTTCGACGACAAGTAGATCGTCAACAATTTTGAAATCTGCTTCGTTGATCTTGACGATAAAATCTCCTTCTCTTAGTTCAGCCCGTTGCGCCAGCGACCCCGCTTCAATTCCGGTGATCATAAACCCTAAACGTCCCTCGGTGCCCGTCGCTTGCCCCAGCCACTGCTCCGGCGCTGTTGCTTCTTGCCCGCGCTGACTCGCCGAAGTCTCGCTTGTTCTAATCGTCGCACGATTGCTTTCGTGCTCGCCGGTTGACGAATTGCGACGGTAGTAGCCGACCTCGATTGATGCGGGCGCGCTCTGCGCAATCTTTATCAGATCGCTTGAAGCACTGAATGTTGCGCCGTTGACGCTTGTGATTATGTCCGCTTCTTTAAGTCCCGCTTGGTTTGCCGACGAACTCGGAAGAACGCTTGTGATTCGATAACCCGTCACGCCCTTAACCCATGCGACCGTTGAACCTTGAACGGCGGACGCGCCCGATCTGCTGCGTGGCCAAAAGAACTCAAACGGCGGAAGTGTGATTCTCGTTGTTGAGAGCGGCTGCCCCTTTAAGAATTCCAACATCACATCTCTGATCTTCGGCGATGAAAGGAAAAGCGGATCGCTGTGCACCGCGCCTTCAATGATCAAGTGGGCGCTGTTTGGGAAACCTTTGCGAACCTCTTCGGCGTTGCTTGGAGGCGTGCGCGCGTCGAGCGTTCCACTTATGAACAAGACGGGAACTTTCGAGCGCAAGGAAGCGCGAAACTCATTTCCAAGATCATGTGCGCCAAGTCCCGCGCATACTCCCGGAAACGGAAAATTGATGGCGTCGCCGAGCAGGGCTTCCTTCGCTTGTCGCTCGATCAAACGAAGCCGCGCCGGTGATGCGCCGGAAGCGCAATCTGTCATGAACGCCATCGCCGAGCCGACGTTCCGGCGTCGCAACTGAGCGATCTGTTCGGCGGCAAGCGTGAAATCTCCTTGCGACATCGCGTAGTAAGCGGCCGGAAGATAAGCCACTTCAGGACTGCCGAGGCTGTTAGCGACGGCCGCCTGCAAGTCGAAGCTGCCAATTGTGACTTTAACTTTCTGCTTTGTCTGGCGGTCGGCAATCTCAACTGTCACCGGCTCGCGCTCAAGCCGCGCGTGGACGCTGCGCATCAGCGAGATGAGATCCGGAATCTGATTCGTGATCGCCGCGTCGCGTTTGGCGAGTTCGTTGATAAGCTCAAGTTGCTGCTGGATGTTGGCGGGCAGCTTATAAGTTTGATCGAGTCCTTCGACTCCGGCGAGGATCGCACGGTTGATGCGGTCGGGGTGTCTCTTAATCGCGGCTAAAGCTAAATGCGTTCCGTAGCTGATGCTCCAGAGGTTGATCTTTTCCGCGCCGAGCGCTGCTCTGAGCAACTCCAGATCTTCGGCGTTCTCTTCGGTGTTGTATGCTGCTAAGTCAACGCTCTGACTTCGCCAATAATTCGCACATGCTTCTGTTTTCTCTCGATAGAGACGCAAATACTCCGCCGGGTCGCCCGCGCGGTCAAGCGGGTAATCGAGCGTTTGCCGACAATTCAAATTCGGTTTCGAGCGTCCGACGCCGCGCTGGTCAAGCGCGATCACGTCGCCAATTTCGCGCATCGCCATAAAGAGCGGGAAGCGACTGCCCCGCGCCGTCGAGATGCCCGAACCGCCGGGGCCGCCCGCAAGATAGACGATAGGCGCGCCCGGATTCAGCGCCGTGCTCTTGAAGCGCACGAAGGCAAGCTCGATCATGCGGCTGCGTGGGTTGCGCCGGTTCTCCGGCACGGCGAGCGTTCCGAGTTCAGCGTCAACCTTCTGCTTGTCTTCCGTTTCAAAAACGTAAGGCTCGATTCTGATTGCGCTTGACCTTGTTTGCGCAACGGCGACGAGGGTGATAAACAAGGGCGCGACGACTACTGCGACGAGGGAAAGCAGAGCGGCTTTAAGATTATTCATTCTGAATGATACCTCTCGGTAAACAGATGGAGTAACGGCGAAGACATCAACGAGAATAACGAAATGCGGCAAGAAAAGTCGTCCCGATTCGTAGATCAGGACGTATATATTTACGATTCCAAGCGTAAAAGAAGAATTTTTAAGAGACGACGGGGGGTTGGTGATAATTCGTGCGACAGTTTATGCAAACTTTAAGCAACCGAGCTTTTTCTGAATTCGGATGGAGTCATCTGGACATGTTTTTTGAAAACTGTATTGAAGGCGGACTTTGAATTGAAACCGGATTCTTCGGCGATGGCGAGAATCGAGTAGTGTTTCCGCGTCGGGTCGAGCAATCCTCTCTTTGCTTCCTCGATGCGGTAAGCGTTTACGAAGTCGGTGAAGTTTTGATTCAAGCGCTCGTTGATCGTCTGCGAAAGATGCTGCGGCGCGATTGAAAGCCGCGCGGCAAGTTTCTGCAAGGTGAGTTCGCCGTCGCGGTAAGGCTTTTCGATTTCCATTACCCGCAGAAGTTTTTGCAGATACCGCTCTCCCTGTTCAGAGGTCAGCGTTGATCGCTCGTATCTTTTGGGCGCGGCGGAGGTCGCAATCGAAGCGGCGATCACATCGCCCGCGCCCGCTAAGACTTCAGGGCGTCGCAGCGCGACGAAAGCCGTCGCGTAAACAAAGATCGTAAGCAATAAAGGCGTCAGCAGATTCGTTTCCACGCGATGCGCGAACAAGAATCGCAACAACCCAACGCACCAGACGACGACAAACACAAGAATTAAACTTCGCACCCATAAGCGATCAATTCTTTTGACGCGCTCCCTTCGCAAATGAGCGCTGGCGGTGCGCATTAATAGAACGAGATAAAAGAGATGTTGCAAGTACAATAATCCAGTGCGAACGCGCCAACTCACGGGGTAGCGTTGAATGGCCGCTGAAAGGTAGCTGATTTTCTCCGCGCTGCTTTGAAAATAGAAAGGCAGCAAGTAGATCAGACAAAGAAGCGAAGGAATGAAATGCAACAGAGTTCGTTTTGTGAAAACAAATCTCTTTGTGGTTAAAGTTTGAACGTAAAAGTAGGACAGAGGCGCGGCGAGGAATGCAAACGGATTGTGAAGTTGCGCTAGATGCGGAAATTGGAAGACGTGTCTTGTGTGCGTCAGGACACCGCCGCACAAGAGCACAGAAATCGTGAGCAGGAGAAAAGCGAAAACACCGTTGGCTTCTCGATTGCCTCGCCTGACGGTGAATAAAGCGGCGGCAAGCAGAAGCGCTTGCGCAACTCCGACGACGTTCAAGATCGCCAACAAGTCAAAAGAGGGTTCCATCTCTTTTTCAGGGAAACCAACTTAACTGTAAGCGAATCGTTCTGCAATTTTTTCGGTCGCTTACGATTATTTAGGCGGCTGCATCGTTTTGTAGCGAAGGTTGATTCCTTCGCCGCCGCTCACGAGCAGGCGGCGCGCGTCCGAGTAGGTAACATTAAATGGTGTGTAAGCGAGCACGTAGCGATTTTTGCGCAATTCGTCGCAGATCGTTTGCGCGGCGGCGCGCGTGTCGTCGAGTGAGAAAACTTGTCCGCCCGTTCCTTCGGCGAGTTGTTGAATGACTTGCGCGGGCTTCGGTTGATCGCGGCGGTAAGCCCCGCCCGTGCGGTCAGGTATTTGCATCGCGTACACGGTTACATCTTGTGCTTGCAATTCGGCGAGGACGGAGCTGAATGTCGTTTTGCTGCCGCGATCAACTCCGTCGCCGACAACGACAACGACGCGCTTTTGTCGCGCGCCCGTGAGCGGGCGCAAAGCTTCGTTCATCACTGCGCTTAAGGCGTCGAACAAGCGCGGCTGACCCTGCTTTTTGAAAGTCGCAACGGCCGCCTCAACCTTCTTCGGATCGTCCGTCCAGTCCGCCGCAATCTCAGCCGCTTCGTTGTAGCCGACGATCATCAATTGATCCGCTTCGTAAATCTCGAATGCGAATTCGCGCATCGCCGTAGCAAGCTTCTGCGGATCGGTACGCAGCGTCAGCGAATTATCAACAAGCAAGACGATGCGCGCGGGGCTTGGGTCAGGCGTGAAGCTTTGAATCTTTTGTTCGATGCCGCCGTCGTAAAGCGCGAGATCGTCGGCGGTGACGGGAAGTTTTGAGTTGCCCGCGCGTGTGGCGATGACGTTAAGCGTCAGGGCGCGTTCGGCTGCTGCTGTCGCGCCGGGACGACGCCCGGCTTGCGCGTGCGCCGCGTTGAAGGCAAGAAGCAGCAGGCAGAAAATCAGAAGCGCGTTTTTCGTAGTGTGCAACAGAGACATCGTTTCCTGTTTAATCCTTGCCGGTGCTATTCGTCTTAGTGACGGTGGTGGTGGTGGGCTTCGGCGTCGAACTCTTTTCAGGTGTAGCGCTTTTATTTTCGGCTTTCGTTTCCCCTTTGCTCACGGCGGGCGTCGTCTCGGCAGATTCTTTTTTGCCGTCTTCCGTCTTCGCTTCCGCCGCGCCCGTCTTCTTTGCGGCATAGTCCGTCACGTACCAACCCGATCCCTTTAATTGAAAACTCGTCTGCGACCACTGCTTCTCCAGACGACCGCCGCAACTGAGGCACTTCGTGAGCGGTTTGTCCGAAACTTTCTGAAAAGCTTCGGTGTGCGCGGCGCATTTCCGACAAGCGTACTCGTAAATAGGCATCCGTCCCCTTTATTCTCCGTCAATGATTTTCACACGCGAATTATAGAAGCGAGAACTGCTCCTTCGCAAACCAACTCGAATCTTCGATGCTGACGAAGCGAAAAAGGCTTCACAGGGTTGAAATAATCAAAAATATTTTTAATTCTCGCCCCTTTTTCGTACCTCATCAATACACAAAACTGCTCGCTAACAGCTAAAAAGGTCGCTCAACATGAAGTGAAAACAAGGGAAGTGTCGCTATTCTTTGAGTTACGGGCGGTCGAATTAAATACATACAGCTAAAGGACTTATTTGAATAGTATTAATGCGCTTTAAGCAACCGATGCCTATTAATGTCCATCTTACTCTCGGTCTTGATCAACACTGCTTGTGCAGCAAGATCGGTTAGTTACCATGCGCAGCCCCCAAGCATAAGCGCCGCATTCTAGTTTGTATTGAGGCGCGAAAACTCAAGGACTCGTTAGAAGTCCGCAGCTCACATGGAGAACACCACAAGATGAGATTTTCCCCGACTGTTAATATCGCTCGCCCGTTTAAGTCAACCCCCTTTATCGTCGCTTTCTTTTTCTTCCTGATGATAGCAGGCACGTTTCTCAACAGCGCGTTCGCGCCACTGGCGAGAGCCAAGGATCAATTGTTCCGCCGTGCCGTCGTCGCTGCCACCGCTCCGTGCTCGGCGATCCCGTCTGACGTTCCGTCGTCAGGCGATTGTGAACTCGACGAGATCATCTTTCGCTCCGGCGCGCGTCACGGCGTTGACCCGCGTTTGCTTCATCACGTCATCTGGCAAGAA
Organism: Pyrinomonadaceae bacterium; assembly: GCA_013696465.1. Taxonomy (GTDB): domain Bacteria; phylum Acidobacteriota; class Blastocatellia; order Pyrinomonadales; family Pyrinomonadaceae; genus JACCYN01. Next base: position 8,774 of record JACCYN010000103.1, on the reverse strand, counting down.
TCGAAATACAAATTGGCCGCCGAATCACACAAAGGCGCGCAAGGCTTGATGCAACTGATTCCTTCAACCGCGCGCCGCTTTAATTGCACCAACGCGCGCGATCCACAACAGAACATCGAAGCCGGAACGCGCTACCTGCGCAAACTGCTTGAGCGTTTCGACGGCAACATCGCGCTCGCGCTCGCCGGTTACAACGCGGGCGAAGGCAACGTTGATAAATACGACGGCGTGCCGCCCTTCAATGAAACGCAAAACTACGTCCGCATTATCACCGGACGTTACGGCAAAACTTTTCACCCCGTCTTGACCGCCGACCAAGCGCGCGCCGAATTCAAACTCGACCGCGAACTCGTCGCCCGTCTCGGACGCTAAGGAGATTCGCTTTCAGGTAATCGCAGATAACATTTACACATCCATCAAGCGCGCCTCTTCCGTTGGTTGACTTTGCAACCGGAGGCGCGCTTCGCTATCATCTGCGCTTCACCATCTTGTCTCACGGAAACTTATGTCTACGATCATGGCGCAGTCGCTTTCACTAGAGCGCAAAATTCAAATGCACGAAGCGCGCGAGGCGATCATCAATCGCCTTGCGCCCGACCTGCGCTCGGAAATTGATCTCGACAAATTCCTCGCCGCCATCGTTCTCGAACTCGGTCGCATGATGGAAGTTGATCGCTGCGACGTGCTGCAATTAGTCAAAAGCGGCGAACTGCGCATCAGCCACGAGTGGCGACGCTCGAAAGACGTTCCGTCAAGCGCGGGCACAACCGTCCCCGTCGATCTCAAACAACTCATTGAGCGCGTTGATCCGGCGAAGCCGATTCGCCTCGACGACGTTTCCGCCTCTAACCTCGGAGCGGAAGTGCATCTGCTTGCGGCGAGTCTCGGCACGCGCTCGCTGCTTATTGTGCCCGTTGTCTTAAGCGGCGAAGTGCTCGGACTGTTAGGCCTCCACACCACGCGCACGACGCGCCGCTGGCTCGACGAAGAAGTATCATTCCTTCAAGCCATCGCCAAACAGATCGCCGTCGGCTATCAATACGCCCTTATCTACGAAGACAAACAACGCGAAGCCGAACGCACCCGCGCGCTTCTGGAGATCGCCAACGCCATCAACGCGCGTTCGGATTTCAAGGAAGTCACATCGCTTGTCTTGGAGCGCGCCATCGCCCTCGTCGGCGCGGACTACGGCGCGCTCGGCGTGATCGAAACTTCCGGTCAAGTCATCAGCCTCGCCGCCTTCAAACACGCGCCGCACGCGGCGACCGAAGGCGTGCGCGGGTTGATCGAAGCGCACGGACAATCAATTGACGTGACGGGTTTTCCGGCGCTCACGGATTTACTCAAAGAAGGTCGCACGCTCCGTCTGCGCGACACCGATCTGCCGTTCCCTCTGCGCTTCGCTTTTAATGCAACGCTCGGCGGTCGCGCTGCGCTTGTCGCTCCCGTTCGTATCGGCGAACAGGTGTTCGGACTTCTAGGTTTAGTGTGGAGTGAGGCGCGCGAGGAGTTTGACGAACACGAAACGGCGCTCGTTGAAGGCATCGCCGATCAAATCGGGACGGCGCTTGAGCGCGATCAATTATCTGCCGAAGTGATGCGCTTAAAAAGCGTCCTCGACGAACGCCGGGTTGAAAGTCGCATCATCGGGCAAGCGCCCGTCATTCGACGCGCCATCGAACTCGCCTTAAACGTCGCCGACACGCAAACCTCCGTGCTCATTCAAGGCGAATCCGGCACAGGCAAAGAGTTACTGGCGAATCTCATTCACTACAACTCAGGGCGCAAAGATAAGCCTTACGTCAAACTCAACTGCGGCGCGATCCCCGAAACCTTGCTCGAATCGGAACTCTTCGGTCACGAACGCGGCGCGTTTACCGACGCGCGCTCACGTCGTCGCGGGCGTTTTGAAGAATCTGACGGCGGCACGATCTTTCTCGACGAGATCGCGGAGATGACTCTTTCCGCGCAAGTACGACTTTTGCGCGTGCTGCAAGACGGCGAGTTTACGCGCGTCGGCGGCAACGAAATGTTGAAGGCGGACGCGCGCGTGATCGCGGCGACGAACATTAACTTGGAAGAGGCGGTTGAAGAGGGCAAGTTCAGGCGCGATCTTTTTTATCGCCTTTCCGTTTTTCCGATCACGCTGCCCGCTTTGCGCGAACGCACGTCGGACATTCACCCGCTTGTCATTCATTTCATCGAACATTACAAACAGAAGACCGGGCGTTTCATCTCCGGCATCTCGCGCGATGCACTTGCCGCGCTCGTCAGCTACTCGTGGCCCGGCAACGTGCGCGAATTGGAGAACGCCATCGAGCGCGCCGTCATCATTGCATCGGGACGCCGCATCGAACTCGACGATCTGCCTGAGGGCATCAGCCGGGTCGCGGTTGACGAGAATCTTCTCGCGCGCCTTGAACGGGAGCGCGCGGCTGAAGACGGCTCCGTGATAAAGCTTGAGATCGAAGTGCCACAGGCAATGGAAGACGTTGAGCGGCAGATGATCGAAGCGACGCTTCGCTACACGGGCGGCGACAAGACGCGCGCCGCACGCCACCTCCGCATCGGACGCAAAACCATCTACCGCAAACTCCAGCAACCCGCGCACGACGAGCAATAATGAGGCGTTGATCTCTTACTCAGAGTCGTGGCTTGAGGCGGAGGGGATGTTTGTTTGACCAGCGACGTAAGCGGACGTTGCGACGGACACAGCGATCATCATGAAGGTTCTTCGCATCGGTTTTACCTTCACTCGTAACAACTAGGATAGTTTCTCCATCTACGCGGGTTTAGCTATTAGTCAACAAGGAATTTGCCCGGCACCATTTCCTTAACTCGTTCTCAATCTTTTCTCCTTATAGTTTAGACCCGCCCTCGCCCCGAAATCAACTTATTGTAATTGCTTGTCGTTAGAGTTATATTTAGTCGGCTTTTAAGAGCTTGCGATATTCGCTCAAGAGCACAAAGGAGCTTCCGATGGCAAACAACAAACTCATTGTGCGCGAAGAAGAATCCGACGTTTCAACTAAACTCGCTTATCTGCTGATCGGCGGAACAATCGGCGCGGCCGTCGCGCTGCTGTTCGCCCCGAAATCCGGTCACGAACTGCGCGGCGACATTGCGGACGTGACGCGCAAGGGCGCGTTACGCACGCGCGATGCGGCACAGGTGGTCGGCGCGAAAGCGGGCGAGTATTACGAAACGACGAAGGATCGCGCTTCGGACATTTACGCTTCGGCCGCGGGGAAGGCGGGCGAACTTGCAGACGTGGCGCGCGAATCGGCCGCCCGCAAAGGCGAGCAACTCTCTGCCGCCATCGAAGCCGGAAAACAAGCCTACGCCGACGAGAAACGCCGCACGGACGCGCGCCAAATTGAAGCCGCGCCGACTTATTACGAAGGTGATGAACGGTTGAGCTAAGAGAATTTTTGATTTGCGATTTTTGATTTGAGTTAAGCAGAAGCAACATCAGTTTCTCAAGTTTGAAATCCTAAATCTGGAATTGCACTTCGTTCTTTCAGATCGCAATTCGGCAATCACAAATCTTATGACTCCCCTTGCCTTGCAGATGAGCACAAACGATCCGATGTTCTGGGTGATGGTTGTTGTCGCCGTTTCGTTCGTCGTGATCGCGGTGGCGATGGTTGTCGTTGCCGTCATCGTCGGCCGCTTGGTGCGCACCGTCGTTCGTCTTGAAGAGCGCGTCGAGCCGGTGATCGGGCGCGTGACGGAGTTGAGCGAGCAGGTCGCGCAGATCGCACAGCAAGGCAAGGAAGTGGCGGCGCAGGTCGGCACGATGTCCGGTCATCTTTCGACGGCGACGATGCACTTTTCAGAATCAATGGCGATGGTGAAGGACGAAGTGCGCGAGCTTAAACAACTCGTCGGGCGCTCGGCCGAAATGGCGCGTGAAAAGGTTGAGCTCATGAGTCGCACGTTCGACGAAACGCACCGCGAGATTTCGCAAACCACGACGTTCGTTCACTCCAAGATCGTCGAACCGGCGCGCGAGATCGCGGCGATTATGGCGGGGGTGCGGCGGGGCTTGGAAGTTCTCGTCGCGCCCCCGCCGAAACGAATCAACGAGACCTACGGAGAAGACGAGTTGTTCATCGGTTGAAGCGACGCGAAGTGACGCTTCTTGCAGTTCGCCCGAACCGTATGCGCTTGAGGAAGCAACACGGTTCGGGCGTTTTTTGTGTTCGCGCGGTCTTTTGAAATGCCGCGCGTATCAGGTTACTATAAATATTCGCAATAACATGGCGTGGGCGAACCTGTTTAGTCTCATTCGCCGCGCGAAATAAGAGTCGTCGTTTATGTCCACAGAAACACCGCTTGATCTCAAAAAGACGGTCAACCTGCCGAAAACCAGCTTCGCGCAGAAGGCCAACCTCGCGCAATCCGAACCCGAGCGTTTGAAGCAATGGAACGAAGCAAAACTTTACGAGAGCGTTCGCGCCGCGCGCGCTGGAAGCGAAAAGTTTATCCTGCACGACGGGCCGCCTTACGCCAACGCCGACATACATCTCGGCACGGCGCTCAACAAAATCCTCAAAGACTTCGTCCTTAAGTCGCGCACGATGACGGGCTACGATGCGCCTTACGTGCCCGGCTACGATTGTCACGGTTTGCCGATTGAACTCTACGTTGACAAAAAACTCGGCGCGAAGAAGGCGAACATGGACGCGGTTACGATCCGTCGAATCTGCCGCGAGCACGCGAGTGAAGCCTTGAAGAGTCAGACGCGCGATTTTCGGCGGCTCGGCATCTTCGGATTGTGGGAGAACCCTTACTCGACGATGTCGAACCAGTATGAGGCGGAGACGGCGCGGCTCTTCGGTAAGTTCGTCGAGCGCGGCTATGTCTATAAGGGCGCGCGTCCCGTCTACTGGTGTGTGTACGACCAGACGGCGCTCGCCGAGGCGGAAGTCGAATACCGCGAGCACACGAGTCCGTCCGTCTATGTGAAGTTCCCGCTTGAAAGCGATCCGGCGAGCGTTGACGAAAATCTTGCCGGGCGCAAAGTTTTCTTTTTGATCTGGACGACGACGCCTTGGACGCTTCCGGCTAATCTAGGAATCGCCATCAATCCCGTGTTTGAGTACGCGGCGATAGAGAACGGCGATGAGGTTTATATCGTGGCGAGCGAACTCGCGGAGAGTGTCGCGGAGAAATGCGGACTTGGCGAGCCGAAGATAATCGCGCGCTTTATGGGCGCGCGGCTTGATCGCTTGCAGTGTCGTCACGCATGGCTTGATCGTCCTTCGCTCGTGATGCTCGGTGATCACGTCACGCTCGGCGGCGAAGCCGATGCGGAGACGGAGCTTGACGTGAAGGAAGCGCGCGACAAACGCCAGACCAGAAAAGCCGGAACAGGCTGCGTGCATACCGCGCCCGGTCATGGTCACGACGACTTTGTGATCGGCGGGCGCTACGGCTTAGAGGTTTACTGCCCGGTTGACAACGCCGGACGCTTTACCGCAGATGTCGAACATTTCGCGGGCGAGCGCGTCTTTGACGCGAACCCGAAGATCGTCGAATTCATGCGCGAGCGCGGCGCGCTTCTGTTCAGCGAAGAATACGCGCATCGCTATCCGCACTGCTGGCGCTGTAAGAATCCGGTCATCTTCCGCGCCACGCCGCAGTGGTTCATCTCGCTCGACGCAAAGGCGACTGCGCCCGCAGTAGAGATAGACGAGGACGGGCGCGACCGCAGCAACTACACTGAGAACGCGACGGAGTCGCCGAAGTCTTTGCGCGAAGGCGCGCTTCGTGAGATCGCGCGCGTCAATTGGATTCCGGCGTGGGGCGAAGTGCGTATGCGTAACATGCTGCGTGGTCGCCCCGATTGGTGCGTCTCACGACAGCGTGTGTGGGGCGTGCCGATTCCGGTTTTCTATTGTGAAGGTTGCGGCGACGAGGCGGCAGACGCGAATGTGATTCGTCACGTCGCTGACATCTTCGAGCGCGAATCGTCGGACGCATGGTACAAGCGCGCGGCGCGAGAGTTATTGCCCGAAGGATTCAAATGCGCGAATTGCGGCGGCGCGGAGTTCACGAAGGAGACCGACATCCTCGATGTGTGGTTCGATAGCGGCTCGTCGTGGGCGGCCGTGTTCAAGGAATACTTCGCCGACGAGATGAAAGATTGGCGTCCGGCGGACGTTTATGGACCCGAAGGCGGCGACCAATATCGTGGCTGGTTCAACTCCAGCTTGATGGTTTCGCTCGCAGCTTACGACCGCGCCCCCTATCGCACTGTTCTCACGCACGGCTGGACGCTCGACGCGCAAGGCAAGGCGATGCACAAGTCTCTGGGCAACGCTGTCTCGCCGAACGAAGTGATCAAAGAGTCGGGCGCGGAAATCCTGCGTCTGTGGTGCGCATCTTCCGATTACCGCGAGGACATGCGCTGCTCGCCGGAGATTCTCGCGCGCGTCTCGGACGCTTACCGCAAGATTCGCAACACAGCGCGATTTGCTTTAGGGAATCTCGATGGCTTCAACCCGGCGCGCGACTGCGTAGCTGATGAAGAGATGCTTGAGATTGACGCTTGGGTGCTCGCCGACTTGAACGAAGTAACTGAGCGAGTGCGGCGCGGATACGAGACTTATGAGTTTCACGCCGTCTATCAAACGCTCTACAATTTTTGCACTGTAACTTTGTCGGCGCGTTACTTCGACATCATCAAGGATCGTCTCTACACGGCCGCGCCGAAGTCGCACGCGCGGCGTTCGGCGCAAACCGCGCTTTACCGCATTGCCGACGCGCTCGCGCGACTCCTTGCGCCGATCCTCGTCTTTACGGCGGAAGAGATTTGGGAAAGCCTGCCGCAACATTCCGGCGACGACGCAAGTGCGACGAAGCGAAGCAATCTTGCGTCGGTTCACCTCGCCGAGTTTCCGATGGCGAAAGAAGAAGTTGATGAAGAGATGCAAGCGCGTTGGGCGCAACTCTTTGAAGTGCGTGATGAAGTGTTGCGTGCGCTTGAAGTTGAACGCGCAGCGAAGGTTATCGGCAGTTCGCTTGAAGCGCGGGTTGAGATTACGGCCGCAGGCGAGACTTACAAACTGCTTAATCAATATCAAGATCAACTGCGTTATCTCTTCATCGTTTCTCAAGTTGATTTGACTGAGACGGATGACGCGCAGTTGCAGAATGGATTTCTTGTTGGCGGCGTTTCGCGCGCTGACGGAGAGAAGTGCGAGCGTTGCTGGAGCTATTCAACGCGCGTCGGCGAATTTGAGCGTTACCCGACGGTGTGCGAGCGTTGCGCGGAGGCTCTTGCGGAGATCGAAGGGGAGGCGGGGGCGTGAAGGTTCGTGACGCGGGTTGGCGCGCGGCTTACATCGTCGCGGCAATCGCCATGCTGCTCGTCGATCAGGCGACGAAGGCGTGGGCGGTGCGGCGTCTGCGTTTCGGTAACGACATCACGGTTATCAATAACTTCCTCGCGTTCACCTACGCGGAAAACACCGGCATCGCGTTCGGCGGCTTTCAAGGGGCGGGCGATTGGGGACGTTGGATTTTAGTCGGACTCGCAGCAGCAGCAGCCGTCGGAGTTTTTTATTATTTTTGGCGGACGCCTCTTGATAACGACCGGACGCTCGGCGCGTGCGCGCTTCTGTTCGCGGGCATCTGGGGCAACCTGATGGATCGCGTGCGGCTCGGTTACGTCGTTGATTTCATTCTGCTGCACGCCAGAGATTATCATTGGCCGGTATTTAACGTCGCCGATGCGTGCATCTGCGCGGGCGCGTTGCTGCTGGCGCTTGATATTTTCTTTGAGGGTAAGAAGAGCGCGCGTCATGCAGGGGCGTTAAACCAAGAACTGCCGCGCGGCGAAGAAGCGGCGGAAGGCAAGGCGCGGTGAACATAGAATCTGGTGTTTTCTTCGCCAAAGGTTTTCAAGATGTACCCTGAGATTTTTCGGATCGGCAACTTCCCCGTTAACACCTACGGCGTGCTATTGGCGGCGGCTTTTCTTTTGGCGCTCCTTGTCGCCGCGCGTCTCGGCGCGCGCGACGGACTTAAACGTGAGCGGATTTACGATCTCGGTTTGTGGATGCTTCTAGCGTCTATCATCGGCTCCAAGCTTCTGCTGCTCGTCGTCGAACCCGCATACCGCGCCGATCCTCTGCAACTTCTCTCGCTCGACTTCCTACGCTCCGGCGGCGTCTTCTATGGCGGTTTTCTTGGGGCGGTGGCGACGGGTTACATTTTAGCCAGACGCTATCAACTTCCTTGGTGGACGACGGCCGACGCTTTCGCGCCCGGCATCGCGCTCGGTCAGGCAATCGGGCGCCAAGGCTGCTTCGCCGCCGGATGTTGCTGGGGCAAGCCGACAAATTTGCCGTGGGGCGTCGAGTTTACCGAACTCGGCCACGCGGTGACGGGCGTGCCCCTCGGCGTGCATCTTCATCCGACGCAGCTTTACGAATCGTTCGCCGCGCTCGCAATCTTTTTCTTTTTGCTGTGGCTGCATCGCCGCAAAAGATTCGGCGGGCAAGTCATACTCGCCTACGGTGTGCTCTACGCTTTGACGCGCTTCACCATCGAATTCTTCCGCGACGATCCGCGCGGCGACATTCTTGGGCTGACGACTGTAACGCACCTCTCCACGTCGCAAATCATCAGCCTGCTCGTCGGGTTGTTCGCCCTCATTCTTTTCATTCTTCGCTGGCGGCGCGCCTCTCTTCGCAAAGACCGCGAGACGGCGACTGCCGCCGAACCTCTCCACCAAGCTCGATGAATTTCGGCGACGACGCGAA
>JACCYN010000090.1 GCA_013696465.1 Pyrinomonadaceae bacterium | reverse complement strand
GTCGGGTTGGAAGCGTCGTTGAAGCGCAAGCGCCACAATCGGCTGCGCCCGACCTCATCGATCACGGTGTCGCTGTCGCTGCGGTCCGCGCCGAACTTGAATTCGTCGAAGCGGTCAGTCGTCACGAAGTAAAAATGATTCGAGTTATTCGGGTCCCACGCGCCGTCTTCGGGACGCAAGAATTCGGTCACGTTGTTGACTTCGCTGGCCGCCTGCAATTGCGCGCCCGTCGTGTTCGTTACGTCGTTGAAGTTGACCAAGTCGAAGGTCGTGCCTGAAGGGATGCCCGTGGCGCGCGGCTCATCAATCAAGCCCGTCACCCGGATGCCGTACAAATTGCCGTTGTTCAGACCCGCGCGCTCAACCTCGTTGCCCGTGTTAGTCTTGTCTCCAACGTAAACATACACCTGACCGGGCGTTGTATCGTCGGTGCCGATGACAACCGTTTTGTCGCCCGTCGCGGGGTTAGCGACCGAGTTTTCCCAACTAAACTTGCCGAGGCGCGGCAGTTCATACGTCGTGCCGTCGAGCAGATGTCCGTATGCCTTGCCTTCGTTTCCGACTTCTTCGCCGTTCATAAAGATGCGACCGTCAAAACCTCTGCCGCTGGCGGCGTTGAAGAAGGCGGAGACGGGCGGCAAATCCGCCGAGCACAAACGCTGTAGCGGGATGCCGAGGGCGGGTGCGTTGAAGCTGTTCGTCGTGCGATTGAAGGTCGAGATTCTTTGAATCAAATCTTCGCCGCCAACCACGCTCAAATCGCTTTTGTTGATGGTAAGCTTGGTGATGAAAGACCCGGCGGCTCCGTGTCGGCGTGTGATGCCGAGCAGGACGCTCTGCGTTTCTCCCGGCGGGATGACACTGCCGATTTCGTGATTCACCAAGAGGGTGAAGGTTGTCCCATCGTCGTTGTTGAACGCGCCGATGCCGTCAAGAATGCCGACCAAGCGGTAAGGCGTGCCGTCCGGCTTCGTGCCGTATGTGTCGCCAACCGTCAAGATTGATTTCGTGTTGACGCCGGGAATTGTGCCCACGATGTATGGCGAAGCGGAGCTGCTGGGCCCGGTATCGTTGCTGCCTTGCGCCGAAGAGATGTGAATGCCGCCGACAACTGCGGCGGCGATGATGATGAAAAGTGCGATGATGCGTTGCGGGGTGATGCTCATGCTGCTGATTTCCCTTTCGTTAGACGGACGGATAGTGACCAGCGCGTTTGAACAAACGCGCTTGCTAAACTTCGCTGCTGTTGCGGCTGTGACGATGCTGTTCTAACAGCGCAATGTTAAGCCTGTTTTAAGCGTCAATGAACTTATTCTTAAAAGTATGGGATTGCTTTAGAAAGCTTAACGAAATTCGGCAAAGATTTATGTAGGGGCAGCGGACTTGTCCCTCGCCACTAAAATTCTGGCAGAACGATGATGTTGCTGCGCGTATGCGCGTTCGCAAAGCTTATGCCGGGGCGTGTGTTACACTCCGCTTGCTTGATGAATCTCCGCATCTGAATTAGTGATGCAGTGACGATAAACGATCCGCGCGGGTTCTGCTTTGACGACGCTGAACTTGTATTTGCCATCCTCGCGCTTTTCAATTCCTTGACGGATAAAATCAATGCCTGACTCAGCCGAGAATCTACGCGGCGCGGCGGGTGAAGGCGCGACTGCCGAACCCGGTTTGTGGGCGTCGCTCAAGGAAGCCCTGCGCGGATCGCAGAGCGATTACACAGAAGGGCCAATCGGACGCGCGATTTTGTTGCTCTCCGTGCCAATGGTATTGGAGATGGTGATGGAAAGCGTCTTCGCCGTCGTAGACGTTTTCTTTGTCGCCAAACTTGGGGCGAGCGCAGTCGCCGCCGTCGGACTCACCGAATCCATGTTGACGATTGTCTACGCCGTCGCTCTTGGTTTGAGCATCGGCGCAACGGCGACCGTGGCGCGGCGCATCGGTGAAGGAGATGCTGAAGGCGCATCACGCGCGGCCGTGCAGGCGATCATCTTAGGGATCATCATCTCGCTGCTGCTCGGAATTGCCGGTGTGGTGCTCGCTCCGCGCCTGCTCGCGTTGATGGGCGCGACACAAGAAGTAATTGATCAAGGCACGGGCTACGCGCGCGTGATGCTCGGCGGAAACGTCGTGATTATGTTGCTGTTTCTCATCAACGCCGTTTTTCGCGGAGCGGGCGATGCGGCGATTGCGATGCGCGTGCTGTGGCTCGCCAACCTGATTAACATCCTGCTCGGCCCGTGTTTCATCTTTGGGCTGGGGCCGTTTCCCGAACTCGGCGTGGCGGGCGCGGCCGTCGCCACCACCATCGGGCGCGGCACAGGTGCGCTCTACGCTTTGTCGAAACTCTTGCGTCCGGGCGGGCGCGTGCAAATCGCGCGCCGTCACCTGCAAGTTGACTTCAACCTCATGACGCGACTACTGCGTTTATCCGCTTCCGCCACGTTTCAAGTTTTTATCGGTATGGCAAGTTGGATCGGATTGATCCGTATTCTCTCCGGCTTCGGGAGCGACGCGCTCGCGGGCTTCACCATCGGGATGCGCGTCATCATGTTCGCTCTACTTCCGTCGTGGGGCATGTCCAACGCGGCGGCGACGATGGTCGGGCAGGCGCTTGGCGCCGGAAAGCCTGAGCGTGCGGAACGCGCGGTGTGGCTCGCGGGCTTCTATAATATGTGCTTTCTCGGTTTGGTAGGTCTTCTATTCATCATCTTCGCCGAGCCTATCGTCGGATTGTTCACAACCGAGGCGGCGGTGCTTCGCTACGGAAAAGACTGTCTGCGCGTGGTGGCCGCCGGTTTCCTCTTCTACGCTTACGGCATGGTTCTCACCCAGTCATTAAACGGCGCGGGCGATACGCGAACGCCGACGATAATCAACCTTTTCGTTTTCTGGCTATGGGAGATTCCGCTCGCCTACGTGCTGGCGATCTTCTTCGGGTTGGGGCCGCACGGAGTTTTCATCGCAATGACGATTGCGTTCTCAACCTTGGCGTTGGTGAGCGCGCTCGTCTTTCGTCGGGGCAGTTGGAAGTTGCAGAAAGTTTAGTGGCGACTCATGCGGTCGCGTTCGGAGGTTAGAAGACCCCACATCCGTTTCGAGTGCGGTGCAAACGGTTAAATTCATCGCGCAAGATTTGGTAGCATTCGCAGGCTGAAGACTCTAACAACTGCCGGTCGAGAATGCTGATGCGCGCGCGGCTGTAGCTGATCGCTCCCGCGTCACGCAAGACGTTCGCGGCGCGTGTGACGCCCGCGCGTCGCACGCCGAGATGACGGGCGATCTGTTCATGCGTTAAAAGTAGATGCCCGTCGGTCGCGCGGTCTTGAATCATCAGCAGCCAAGTGCAAAGGCGCTCTTTCACCGCGTGATAATTATTGCACACGGCTTTTTGAGAAAGTTGCGCCATGCTCGCGCCCGCGTAGCCGAGCAGCAGACGTTGCAAAGCTCCGCCGCGAGCGAACTCACGTTTGACGGCTTCGGTTCTTACTCTCAGGGCGCTGCCCGCGATGGTAACTTGCGTCCAGTAGGATGTCTGATGAGAACTTAGGATCGCGGACAGTCCGATCATACCTTCGCGGCCGATGACTGCCGCCTCGCTCGTGCTGCCGTTCTCTAAAACATTGATGTGCGAAATTACAACTGTTTCGGGAAAGAGGACGAAGCGCGGCGAATCGCTCAACTCGTTGATGTCTTCGCCGCAAGCGAGGAAGATCGGCTCAAGGTGCGGAAGCAGCGAAATGAAATCTTCGCCGGGTAAAGCCGTCAGAAGATTGTTGGTTAGCAATCCGTTAAAGGGAATCGCCGCGCCCGTTTTATACCCGCGCCGATCTCTGATCGTTTCCTGCTTCATCAAGCTTGCGTTCAGAGCGATAGACGCTCCTCGATTAGATTCGCGCGTGTCGCTTCGTGCGAAGCCGCCCTTAGTTTCAACTCCATATGTCATTCGTTATCTCCGTTCCGAAAACATTCTGCATAAGGGGCATACGATATTCGAGTGGCTTAAGCTTTTCTGATGTGAACGAGAATTGACTTCAAACTGTCTCCGTCCGACCGTGAGACGTTAATCATGGAAGAACCCCCTTTGAAATTAGAGTCGGTCTTTACAGGGCAGCCGCCGCTTCGCGCTTCCCGGAAACACTCGCGCCGATGTGTCTTTCGAGGACGTTCTTCAGTAGCGCGAAATCAAGGGGCTTAACAAGGAAGTCGTCGCATCCAGCGGCGAGCGCAGAGGCACGGTAAGATGGTTCGGCGCGACCGGAAAGCAGCACGATGGGAACGCCGCCCAGCGCCGGGAGTTCGCGTATCCGGCGCGTCGCTGCAAGTCCGTCGAGGTGCGGCAGACATCCGTCCATCAGCACCAGATCGGGACGCTCGCTCTCGATTCGGCGAATCGCCTCCGCGCCGTCTCCGGCTTCCACCACGTCGTAACCATACATCCGCAGCAGCGTGTTGAGCATAAAGCGCATGTCCTCATTGTCGTCCACCACGAGGACGAGCGGTATCAAACGCGCCGGTTGCTGGGCTGCGGGAACAACATTTTCTCGTTCGTGTAACTTAGTGTTTGCAGTCGCCATGATGAAGAGAGGTAAACACAGACGGCAGCGCGTAAAGCTTTCGTCGCTCGTCGGAAATCGAAATTGTAGAGGTAAATTGAAGGGTGAGTTTACAACTCACCCTTCTTCCCCCTGCTCGATAACCGTCTGTTAAAGCGCCCGCGACGGCTCGACGGTAAAGCTTAACGATCTAACCTTGAAGCAAGTCCGCCGCCGAAGTCGTGATTGCTCATAACTATAATCCACGATGGAAAGCATTTGTGATATTAGGAAGGTGAGAAAAGTTAGTAGGGATTTTCCCTAAGGGGATAAGATTTACCACAGAAGGTTACACACAGGTTTATGCATTTTCTCGCTGTGTCGTCTGTGGTAAACCTTTTTGCTAAGTGTCTTGCAACCAGCCTTGCAAAAGCGCGTAGCGCACAATGTCAATGCGGCTGCTGATGCCGAGTTTCTTCATCGCGTTGGCTTTGTGCGCCTCAACCGTTTTAACGCTGACCTCAAGGCGCGCGGCGAGTTCTTTGTTGCTATGACCCCACGCGATCAGACGCAACACTTCCGCTTCGCGGTCGCTTAAGTCGCCTCGCGTGTCGCCACGCAGGGCGGTTGAACGCCCCACATAGTTGCCCATCACTTTCCCTACCACGGCCGGATCGAGATACTTGCCGCCGGAGGCGACGGCGCGGATGGCGTGAATGAGTTCGGCGGCGGCCGATTGCTTGAGCACGTAGCCGGATGCGCCCGCGCGCAAGAGTTGTTGCAGGTAGCCATCGTCGGTGTGGCGCGTCAACGCCAAGACCTTCACCTGCGGGCAGCATTGCTTTAGCTTCACGGTCGCTTTCAATCCGTTCAATTCCGGCATCGAAACGTCCATCACAATGATGTCGGGCAACAATTCTTTCGCGCGCTCGATTGCCGCGCGCCCGTCTGCCGCTTCGCCGACAACTTCCATGTCCGCTTGCGCGCCGATGATCATCTTCAATCCTTCGCGCACCGTTGCGTGATCTTCGGCGAGCATGATGCGTAGCTTGTTCATAAGTTTTTTAACCACAGAGGGCACGGAGGACACAAAGATTAAAGCACAAAGCGTTTGATGCCGTCTTTACTGAATGCAATCTCATCCACGTATCAACAATCGCCCCGCTAATCCGATTGTTGTACATCCTCTGTGAACATCCGTGTCCTCTGTGGTTAATCAACGGCAAGTGAAACGGGAATGCGCGCGAAGATGGTTGTGCCCGCGCCGATGTCGGATTCGATCTGGAGCGTGCCGCCGACGAGCGCGGCGCGTTCGCGCATACCCATGAGGCCTAAGCCCCGATCCCCGTTCCCTTTTACCGTCGGGTCAGTGTTCTCCTTCTTGTGCAAGTCGAAGCCGATGCCATCGTCCTCGACGATGAGCACGACGTGATGATCGCGGCGCTCAAGGAGCACTTCTACGCGGCTCGCCCCGGCGTACTTGTAGATGTTGTTGAGCGCCTCTTGCGCGATGCGGTACAGGTTGGTTTCGATTTCGGGCGCAAGGCGCGCCGCTTCCAGATTAGAGGCGTGAAATTCTGCGGGCGTGTTGAAGTGCCCTGACCACTCGCGCACGTAGTTGTGGAGCGCCATCGTGAGTCCGAGATCATCGAGCGCGGCGGGGCGCAACTCCCACGCGAGAAAATCAACGTCCGAGTCGAGTTGCGCGGCGAGCGTCTGCGCCTCTTCGGCCTGAGCGCACAATTTTTTATCTTTCCCGCATTCTTCCTTGAGCGCGGCGATTTTCAGTCGCAGCGCGGTCAGTTGTTGTCCGAGATGATCGTGGAGGTCGCGCGCGATCCGACGGCGCTCGTCCTCCTGCGCGCTCACGAGCTGATGTAGAAGCCGCACGCGCGCCGCTTCGGAAGTTTTGCGTTCGACGACTTCCGCCTTGAGCGAAGCGTTTGTGTCCGCCAGTTCGTGCGTGCGTTCCCGCACTCTGTTCTCCAATTCTTCGTGCGCGCGGAGCAAATCTTCCTGCGCCACTTTGCGGTCGCTGATGTCTTCGACAATCAGCAGCGTGTAGAACGGTTCACCCGTCGCGTGGCGCACAAGCGTCGCGGTCATCTGTCCCCAGATGATGCTTCCGTCCTTGCGGACGTAGCGTTTCTCTATTGTGTAGCCGGATATTTCGCGCGCGATGAGGCGGCGCGTCAGCTCCGCTTCCGCTTCGCAATCATCCCTGTGCGTAACGTCGCGGATCGTCAACCCGCGCGTTTCATCTTCCGTGTAGCCGATGAATTTGCAAAAGCCGGGATTCGCCTTAAGCAACTGCCCATCAATAGTCGTTTGCACGATGCCGACGTTTGCCTGCTCAAACATCGCTCGAAAACGCTCTTCGGATTCGCGCAAACGTTCTTCCGCCCGCTTGCTTTCGCCGATGTCGGTGACGTGCGCGTAAAAACCCTGCACTTCGCCACTTGCGTCCGTGTCCGGCACGTATTGAGCCAGCACGAAGCGTTGTTCCTGCGGATAATCTAAC
>JACCYN010000072.1 GCA_013696465.1 Pyrinomonadaceae bacterium | reverse complement strand
CGATCATCCACACGGGTTCGGGTTCGTAACGATCCATCCACAGCACGAGCGTGATGTAGACGGGCACGGGCAAGGTGGCGGCGACGAAGCCGACGAGCAACGCCAACATTCCCGTCTCCATACCGATCAGCAGCAACGAAACAAGAGCGAGCAGCAGCGCGACGAGCACGGCGACGGAGGCGAGCGCCACCTTCAGCACGTTGTTGTTTCGGCTTGGACGGGAAACCAACGTCGGCGCGTATCGGCTACGGTCGGTCGCGTTCATCATGGAGCGTTTCTCAAGTTCGTAAAGCTAACCGTTGGTTCGTAATTTACGAAGATCGGCAAACGACTTCATTTGCGATCAGTGATCGGCCGGTTGTTGGCTGATTCGGGGTCTTCCGCGTTCTGCCCGGCGGTGGAGGCGGATGAATTCGTGTTCGAGGAGCGCGAGTTATTATTCGCCACTGGACGACTGTTTGCGTTCGAGTTGTTAACAACGACGTTGGCGTTTCTGTTTTCGGAATCTGAAGCGAAAAGAAAGAACGCGCTGATTACGGCGACGAGAAGGATGCCGCCGAGCACGAGCGCGCCGAGTCCAATTCCGATGTAGAGTCCGGTGCGGCTTTTGGCGGGAGCTGCCACGGCCGGGGCGTTGTAGTTATGCGCGGGCGGTGGCGGAAAAGATGTCGGCGGCATATTGTCGTAGCTGTTCGGGTTGCTGACGTTGCCGGGCGGAGTGTGGCGGCCGGTTGTCGCGCCGGGCGGTTGCGGTTGCGTGTGTTGCGGCGTGGACGGAACGGCAATAGTCTCCGCCAAGTTGTTGGCGGAAGACGAGCCTTGTTGTCGGGTTTGAGCTTCGGGCGTCATCGGCGCGCCGCAATTCTGGCAAAACTCTTGCTCGACGGGCACGTATGTGCCGCACTTCTGACATTTATTCATCGAGGACTGCTCCTGAAAATTCTAAATTTACCTTGAAGATAGACGACCACAAACGCCTTGCAAAGTCGCGGTGCGCTTGTAATAAAGACGCAAGCGTGGAGAACGCTTCAGCCGAAAGAACAAAGGTTTCCACCCCAATGGAGTTGAAAACAAACGGGAGTATATACGTTTTTAGTTCAGGCGTTCCATCTTAAATTTTACGGAAGCGATTCAATATGAAGCAAGCGTTCATAACCTAAAGCGCCGAACTGTTTCAGCTGACCGCCTCACCGCGCGCAGGTTTGCGCCCTTCCGCCGTCAATCGAATAGGTCGCGCCCGTGATCCACGCGGCGCGCGGTGAAGCGAGAAACAGAATCAACTCTGCAACTTCGCTCGCTTCGCCGACGCGCCCTAAGGGGTGCGTCTCGCGGGAGCGTTCGAGAAACTGCTCGTAAGACCCATCATCCATGCCGCTACGACGATGCACTTCGGTGCGCACGACGCCGGGATTAACGGCGTTGACACGAATCTTCTGCGCGGCGAGTTCGAGCGCGGCGCAGCGCGTCAACTGATCCAGCCCGGCCTTCGAAACGCAGTAGGCGAGCACGCCGGGAAAGGCGCGCAGTCCCGTGACGCTCGAAACATTGACGATGTTTCCGGTGGTTTTTTGCAAATGCGGGACGACCCGTTGCATCAAGCGAAAAACCGCCCGCAGGTTAACGTCCAACATCTCATCCCAACTCTCAAGCGTCGTGTTCTCGACAGTGCCGTTCGTTAAAATCCCGGCGGAGTTAACAAGCACATCGAGTTGCCTGAATCTTTCGACAGCTTCAACGACGATGCGTTCGGCGTCGCTCGTCACGTCTGCGACGATCCCGAACGCTTCACCGCCGCTCTCGTTAATCTCTCGGATGACATGGTTAAGTTTATCTTCGTTGCGCCCGACGAGTGCGACGTGCGCGCCCGCACTCGCAAAGCGCCGCGCGGTCGCCTCGCCGATCCCCGAAGTTGCGCCCGTCACGAGCGCGACTTTGCCTTTTAAGTTATCGTTCATCGAAAGCATGTTCCTTTAGCCTTGATGTTTTATGGCTGCTCAATGTCGGCGGTGAAGCCGTTGACACGGAAGTTGAAAAAGTTGATTATCATGCTGGCTAGGTCAGAAATGTCAAACAACGTATTCATTTGTGCGGCTCACGAACGAGTGAACGACGCCCGAAATGTTCGTGACGGCTGATCTCCCCCGCATGAGGGTTTTCCAAATCTTGACGTTCAATCGAGAACCGGATGTCCGAACGTAGGATGATAAATAACCCACCCACCCGCCCTCGCTTACACACTTCGACGGCAAGCGACCGGCGTGGGATTATTGCGTTTCCCGCGCGCCGACACCGAGTAGCTTCGACGTTTGCGTATTTCGCTTTCGCCTGCGCGCTATCGGCTCTGTTGTTCTTCGCGTTCTGGGGCACGTTGTGGGCGGCGGGCGACGATTCGCCTTGGCTGCCGTCGGGACTCGTGGCGGGTTTGGTGTTGCTGGTGGCGGTGGCAATGCGTGAGGTCGTGATGCGACGTGCCGAAACGCGCCTCGTGCTTGAGCGGGGAATCGGACGGGGCGGGCAAACAAGTGGTAAGCCGCGCCGCTCGACGGCCGTCGCGCGCCTGCGCGCGCTTGAGCGTCGTTTAACTGAAGGCTATACGATGAACGCTTTGCCCCCCACGCACTTGGAAGCGTATCGTTGGTGTGAAGACTATTTGTCGAATGCGGATGAAGCGTTGCGGAGAGTCGGCGTCACGACCGAGATCAAAGCGGCGTTGCGGGCAGGCGAAGAGCGCGTCCGCGTGTTGCAAAAACAGCACCTGCTCGCTTGGGCGCGCAAAGAGACGCAACGCTTAACGGGTAAGGCTCAAGGGCGCGAACGCACATCGAGCAAGGTAGAGACGGCCGGGGAAGCGCTCGCCGTGCTTGATCGGGCGATAGAGCGTTATCCCGAAGAAGCGGAGTTACGCGATTCGGCGCTCGTGGTGCGCGAATACATATCTTCTGTAAAGATCAATCACTGGATCGAGTTGGCCGAGCGCGCCGCGTTCAAAGGTAAACGCGCGCAGGCCGTCGAGCGTTATCAAGATGCGCTCTATTACTTGACGCGCGCCGAGATGAGCGAGGAGATGCGCCGCGAAACTGCCGAGAGGATTACTGCGGAAATAAATTCAATAAATGCTTTAGGCACGATAGACGAAAGCGACGTGGATGAAGCTTTTTTTAAGCTTGAAGCGGAAACCAACCAAAACAACGCGCAATGATCTCTCAACGGTGTCCGAAGTGTCGCAGTTCACGCATCAGGCGCGGCTATAAACCGACGCCGTTCGTGATGCGCGTGTTTGGCGTTTACCGACTTTTGTGCGATAACTGCAATCTGCAGTTCACCGGATTCGCCGTGCCCGGCACAGTGTCAAAACGCGGTCGGCATCGTAAGAATCACCAACGCTCGCAAGGCGATTCACAACCGACGCGCCCGGCAACGCAAACTTCATCCACCGAAGCGAAATAAAAATCGCAGGCAGCCCCGATTGCATCAACAACATCAACAGATTCGTTGAAAGGTGCGGGAAGCAAAATAGAGTTTTTCGCTTCCGTTTTACAACACGCTGACGAATTAAAACTTGGATTCGCAAATTGAGGATTCAGTAATGAAATCAATCGGTTTATTTATCTCGTTAGTTTTCGCCTGTGCGGTCGGAACTACCGTGGCGCTGGCACAAACGCAACAAGGCGGTACGCCCCAACCGTCGGACAGCACAACGACGGCGGGCAACAATTCTTCCACAAGCCCGGCCTCCTCCATGGAGCAAATGGGCGTCGGAAATTACTTGTTGGGTCCGGGCGACGTGTTGAGCTTAAGAGTTTTCCGCTACCAGCAATTTGACGGCGATGTTGAAGTGGATAGTACGGGTGCCATCGAAATCCCGCTTGTCGATCAGCCGATCATCGCGCGCTGCCGCCGGGCGCAAGACGTGCAGCGAGAGATCGCCGAGGCGCTCAAGAAGTATATCAGAAACCCGCAAGTCAGTTTGCGCGTTAAAGAGCGCCGGAGCCGTCCGAACGCCGTCGTCGCGGGCGCGGTGCGCAGCCCACAGCAATTTCAAATGCTGCGGCGCGTGAAACTTTTGCAGTTGTTAGCTTTCACCGGCGGCATCACCGAGCAAGCGTCGGGCGCGATTCAAGTGTTTCACACTGAGGCGGAAATGTGTCCTGACCCGAACGAGCCGAGTTTGCCGGTGCAGCAAATCGTTGAAACGACAAGCGACGCGCTACAAGCTCCGTTCACCCTCTACAACATCAACGATCTGCGGCTGGGTAAAGAAGAAGCCAATCCTTACATCAGACCCGGCGACGTGGTGTTTGTTCAGGACGCACCGCCCGTTTACATTACGGGTGCGGTCATCGCCCCGCAGGGGATTTACCTTCGTAACAACGCGACGTTGATGCGCGCGATTGCGCAGGTCGGCGGTTTGCGAAAGGAAGCCAACCAAGAAAAGATTTTGATCTATCGCCAAAAACCCGGAGCTTCTGAGCCTGAACTGATCACGGTTAACTATGCCGCGATCAGAAAGAACAAAGCGCCTGACATCGTGCTGCAACCCTATGACGTTATTTACGTGCGTGAAGCCGGGGTTTTGTCACCGGGTCGTTTGGTTGATACGTTAGTTAACATGTCAGTAGGCGGACTTGGGTCTGCCGTAACAAATCTACCGCTCCGCGTCATTTACTGATCGTATTGTTTTGTGTGCAGCTTTGAAGAGAGGTTGTCATCATTAGTCAACCTCTCTTTGAATTATGGCGGAGTGTAATTTGTAAGTGCCTGCAAGATAAGCTTGCAGTGTGTTAAGTTGGCTAAATCGTTAATGACAGAGATTCAGGAGATGTAGATGGCTAGTCGAAGCAGACCCGTTGATACGCGCAAGCGTCGCCGACGGATGACGCTGTTGTGGATCGCCGTTGTGGGCTTAGTGATCATTCTTTTGCTGCGATACGAGCAACTCGCGCTGCTGTATGTGTTGGCGACGTTGAGCGTCGCGGCGTTGCTGATTGTAGTTTCGCTGTCGGATTTGAGCGGGGCGCGCAAAGCCGCTGCCGAGTCCGCCCCCTTCGACGACTCGGCCGCCATCGGCGACCACACGTCTTCTCCGCTTGTCTCGCCCGTGCTCACAGAACCGCGCGCCTCGAAGCGGGGATAAACAAGGTGTGCGTTTTCGCAATACGGCTGCCATCGAATTACGTTTCGATAGCAACCGTAGTGTTTGAACGCAGACCGTATTTTATACGGAAACTTGAAGGGGCGGGAGTTACTTTGAAGAGACGGGCTTATGTTGACCCGTGTGCTCTTCAATGTCTCTCTTAATTTTACTAATGTCCGACGCGACCGTTTCCATCTGCTCGCTGACGCGTTCGACGTCTTCACGAACCACTTCGATCTCGCCCGTGATTTCATCCACCTTCTCTTGAACCTGCTGGGCTTCCTCTTGCACCGCCTCTTCCATCGCCTTTAGAACCTCTTGCGGGGCGGGCGATTGTTTCAAAGCCTCAAGCTCCGGGTCGGGCGCGAAGTTAAACCGACTGCTCATGTTGTTGAGCTGTTGGGCGATCTGATCGAGAACCTCTAAAACTTTCGTCGCCTTCTGCTCGCCCAGTAAGTTAACCTGCAAATCCAACTCGGCACGTTGCGCGCTGACTACGGCATCGCGGTTTTGCGAAATCAAAATAAAGGTCGATAGGAAGATTGCTTCCAGCGACACGACCATCGTCAACAGACCAAACGGGAACGGATCAAAGTTGCTGAGGGGCGGAGTGTTGATCAATCCGGCATTAAGTAGAATCCACGCTCCGAACCAGACGGCGTGAAAAAAGACGAAAGCCATCGAACCGGCGAATCTCGTGATCGTATCTGCGATCTTATCTTGGAGAGTGTGAGCTTCAGTTTCCTTGCGTTGCATCTCGATTACGGCAGAGATGTTTTTGCGAATGATCTCGCTTTGCGAAACAGCTTTGGCGTCTGACATCTTGTGCTGTGATCTCCTGTGTGATGGTTCTGCCGACAAAATTTATCTTCAAAAAACGCTTCGGGAGACAATATGATTCGGCGATATCGTTGAACTCTAAGAGTTTCGCCCTTTCTGCATCTAACAGAATTCACACGGATAAACAAGCGAAATTTTTGACGGCAATGCCTGATCGTTCTTGAAAGAAAAGGAATTTCCGTCGCCGGTGGTGGTTCAGTTTGGAAACTCGACTCAATCCTTACTGAGATCGAAAGTCTAAACTTAACCACTATCCCGTCGCCCGAAGCAATTTGTTGTTGAAAGATAACGGATTGCTGGTATAGTTCGTTTCATCCGCATATAAGCGGGTTAAACTTAATTTAAGTTTTACAAAGTCACGTCCCTACCATCAATCGCCAAAAATCTTCGGAAACAGTTTATGCATAAGAGATTATTGACCCCGTTTATCACCTTCGTGCTGTTTTTCTCGGCAGTCCCCGCTCACCCCTACACTCTGATGTACACCGACGCATCAGCCGCCATCCAGATCAAATGGGCGACGACCACGATTCCGATTGCTATCTCCGCTTCGATGTCTTCCGCGCCCAACATTATGGGAGGCGACGTTGAGGGAGCCGTCAGGCGCGCTCTGAGGCGTTGGTCGGATGCAGGCGGTTTCCAGTTCACCGTCACCACGTCGGCCGTGCAGAATACCGCTCAAGACAATGTTAATTTAATTTCAGTGACGAACACGGGCGTTACCTTCAGCGATCAAAACAACCCGGGGCGCGCGCGCGTTTTCTTTGATCCGAATACCGGGCGTATTCAAGAAGCCGACATTGCGCTTAATCCGGCGTCGCAGTTTTCGACCGACGGAACGGCAAACACCTTCGACTTGGAGGCGACGCTGACGCATGAGATCGGTCACATGCTCGGCCTCGAACACTCGGCGGTGATCGGCGCCACGATGCAGCCGCAGCAGGGCGCGAACAACTTCATCAGTCAATACTCTCTTACCTCGCGCACGCTTTCGGAAGACGACCGCTCCGGCATTCGCGCTATCTACGCTCCGCGTTCGAGCGCGGGCACCCTGACCAACACCGGCACGCTCACCGGAACTGTCACCAACGGCGGGGGCGGTCAATTCGGCGCGCATGTGTGGGCGGAAAATGTGGAGACGGGAAAAGTTTTTGCGGGAAACATCTCGATCACGAGCGGCACATACCGCATTGAAAATATCACCGCTGGACAGTATCGCGTAATCGTTGAACCGCTTGACGGCCCCGTACTTGGCACGCAAATTCCAACGGGCTCGACGCGCAGTGCCTACGCGGGATTGCTGCAAAACACTCCGACGTTTCGCACGACGGAAGCAGGTTCGGTCGGTATCGCGGCAAACACGATTTCGACTTTTAACGTCAGCGTCGGTGGCACGCAGTCGCTCAACCCGCGCTTTATCGGCGCGCCCAATGGTTCGTCAATCAGTTATTCGACCGTGCCCGTACCGCTCGCGCCCGGCGCAGCAAAGACGATCTACATTTTTGGCGACACGGTTAATCAAGTTCCCGAAAGCGGCGTCTCCCTTACGTCGCCTTTTATGAGCGTTGTTGCGGGAAGCTATTTGGGCGGCGTCGCGGGCGGAATGCCTTATGTCAAATTCGACGTTGCAACCACGTTCAGCGCCCCTCCCGGCGAATACAGCATCAGGCTTCAGTCGAATGCGGGCGAAGTCGCTTACGTCACAGGCGGACTAACCGTTGACCTTGCGAACAACGCACCGGTCGTTAACCCGCTCGACACGGTTGATTTCTTTGTGCGCCAGCAGTACCGCGATTTTCTTAACCGCGAACCGGATGATGCAGGCTTTCAATTTTGGAAGACAACGCTTGAGGGCTATCTGAGAGATTGCGGCGCGGCTGACAATGCCCAAGCGGCGACCTGCCGCGCGCGCGCGCGGTCCAGCGTCTCGGAAGCATTTTTCGTGTCGGTCGAGTTTCAGCAGACGGGCTATCTCGTTTACCGTCTGTACCGAACGGCGTTTCTGGAAAGCAGTCGTCCGCCGCGAGGAATGCCTCGATACGCCGAGTTTATCCGCGACACGCAAATTATCGGCGCGGGCGTGATCGTCAATCAAGGCAACTGGCAGCAGCAGTTGGAATCGAACACGGCGGCCTTTCTCAATAACTTCGTGCAGCGCGCCGAATTCACCCTGCTGTATCCAACGGCGATGACAAGCGAGGGCTACGTTAACGCACTCTTGACTAACGCCAGACTGCCGACGACAGGCCCGGAAAGGGACGCGGCACTTAACGCTTACGGCAGCGGCGGCGCTGACGGCCGAGCGCGTGCGTTGAGAAGCATCGCCGAATCGGATTTGGTGTTCCGCAAGGAATTCAATCAAGCCTTTGTGCTGATGCAGTACTTCGGGTACTTGCGAAGAAACCCGAACGACGCGCCCGATAACGACTTCGCCGGTTATGACTTCTGGCTGACGAAACTCAACAACGAATCGGGCGATACGACACGGCTAACGACGATTGACCAACTACTCGCGCCGACGAAGCGCGCGCAGATGGTCGAGGCGTTCGTCGTCACAGGCGAGTATCGTCGAAGGTTCGGGACGGAATAGAAAACAGGGCACTGTAAAAAGGCACGAACGATCAAATTACGTTTGATCGTTCGTGCCTTTTGTTTTACGCGCCGGAATCCTATCGCTTCGGCAGTAGAGCAATCTCGATAAAAGCGTTATGCGTTACCGAATCGCCTTCGCGTCCGCCGGGCGCGTAAAGAGCGAGTCGGGGAGCGGTTGATTGAAAGCTACGCTGTCGTAGTTGATGCGGCTCGTCTGCGCTCCGTCGCGGTAGTGATCAATTACGAACGGGAAGGGCACTCCTTCAACTGCAACGTATTTTGCGAAACGGTCTTCTTCCGCCGTCTCCTTGCCTTCATCGTTGCGGCGTTTGTAACTAACTTTAGCCGGAAGATAATCCTTCGCCCCGAATTCAAACTCGACCGTGAAACCGTCCGTGTAAGTGAGTCGCACAATTTCATTGCGCCGCGCGAGTCCCGCTTCGCGCCTACCGGCGTAAGCGAGCGTCGCGCCCTCCGCGCGCCACCAGCCGCGCAGGATGTTGTCAACGCCGGTGCGGAGCGTGATGCGAAAATCCTGCGTCTGCTCCGGCTTGAGATCGCGCAACGTGCGCGCCGCACCATCGTAAACCCAGCCCGTGTTGCCCGTGTTGGTTTGAATGGTTTGTATCCTTCTTCCTGACCTGAATTCGGTGCGCTCGCGGTCGGGGAACACAAGGTAATCAACGAAAGTCACGGGGATGGTTGACCCACCGCCTTGGTACGGAGTGAAAAGCCCGCGACCCGTAACGGATTGAATTCGTAAGAAGGCTTCACCGCCGAGCGCCGTGATCGCGTTCTTGATGATCGCTTCGGCTTTCGGATCGCTTCCTTGCGCGCTTACGCTCGGCGGCGTCGCCACACCGGGCGCGGAGTTTTGCGCGAAGGCAATTGAGG
>JACCYN010000060.1 GCA_013696465.1 Pyrinomonadaceae bacterium | reverse complement strand
CAGACGGCGAGTCCGAGTCCTGTGCCCGCCCCGGCGGGCTTCGTGGTGAAAAAGGGGTCGAAGACGTGCGCTTGATGTTCCGGTTTGATGCCTGTGCCGTTATCGGCGATCTCGACGTGGAGTTGGTTTACGCTGCGAAGGAAGTGGGTGCTCACGCGCAGGTCGCCGACTTCTTCCTCGTTGCTGCGCATCGCGTCGCGCGCGTTGAAAAAGAGATTAAGAAAGACTTGCTGTAATCCGTCGGCGTCGGCAGAAAGCATCGGCGCAGTTTCGTCCCACTGAAACGTGACGCGAAGTTTTTTGAATTCTTTATCGAAACTTGCCAGCCGCAAACTCGCTTCGATGATCGAACGAACGTCGAGCAGAGTGCGCTGCGAAGGCCTCGCCCGCGCGAAGTCCATTAGATCGCCGGTGACCTGTGTGATGCGCGTAATCTGCCCGGAGATTAAGCGCAGCATTTCGATTGTCTCTTCGTCTGCGCCGTTCCTTTGTGAGCGTGAGTGGAGAATCTGAATTAAGGACGAAATAGAAGCGAGCGGGTTGTTAACTTCATGCGCGACGCCGGCGGCGAGCGTGCCGACGGCGGCGAGTTTCTCGGTGCGCAGGAGTTGATCGCCCATCTCGCGCAGACGCTCGATGTCCGCCCTCATCTTACGCGACATCTCGTTGAACGAGCGGGCGAGCAGTCCAACCTCGTCGTTGCTGTCAAGATCAACTTCCGCCCCATACGCGCCGCCCGCGACTTCGACCGCCGCTTCAGTCAAACGGCGCAGGGGGCGCGAGATGCTACGAATAATCAACGCCACTAAAATTAAGTTTGGCAGGAGCGCCGCGATCACGCTGAAGACGACGTAACGACGCCACGCTTCCGCGTCCGCTCCGGCACCGAAACTCCACCAGACAATCGGGATTTGCAGCAGCAGAAAACTCACGACGGCGACCGCGGCAATCGAGAGCGCGACTTTGTAGGCGATGGGGAAGAGGCGAAATTGATCGAGCGCAGATTGCAAGGAGAAAAGGCGGAAGTTTGAGATCGCGTAAGCGTAGATGAGCACGCCGGGGAGGACGAAGACAGAACTGACGGGGAGCAAAGCGTAGAAGCCCGCGAGCGGGAGCGCGATGGAGGCAAGCGTGATGAGCGCGCCGGTTAAGATGAGCGCCCAGAGAATCGCGGCGAGTTGCTGTCCCCAAAGCTGATTTTTGTAACGCCTCTGTTTGGCGGCGAGCAGAACGCAGACGTAGAGGAACACCGCATAAGTGTAAATTCCGAGCGCGTATGCGAGCGGCGTGAGGCTGATGGCGAATCGCCCGTCGTTCGTAAACCCGACGGAGTTCCACATCCAACCCGCGAGCACGGCGGGGGCGAAGATCGCGCTCGGCGCGAAGAGGACGGCGGCGCGGGGGCGCGGCACGGGATTGTTTTCAGGGTACAGCCACGCGAAGATGACAAGTGGGTATTGAAGCAGAAGCGCAAACAGAAAGCTTACGGTCGCCCACCAACCGGCCGCATCCGCGCGCGGCGCGAAACTCCAGAAGGCGATGTCTTTAATCGTCCACAACGCGAGACAGGAGACGAAGAGCGCGAAGGTTTGATGAACCGCGTTGCGCGGCGCGTGGACTTTCCCTCGCAGGAAAAGCGCCACGCCGAAGGGCGCGCCGACCGCTGTGTAGATTGTCATCAACTCGTAACTGCGCATAATTAAAATCGAAACTCCCCCCCTGCAATCGCTCAAACCCGTTTAGGGCAACGCTTGTGCCAGCATCCTCCACGCGCACGGCGATCCGCTCCGAATCTTCGATTGTTCGTTGAGCGTCAACGAGTTAGCCGACGACATAGACACGCCCCGTGAAGAGCGGAAAAGTTTTCTGGCTTGCTTGAGGCTTCGCAAAAAGCATTCGCGCGGCGGGTTGGTTTTGCATTCTGCAAGGCTTAGGTCGCGCGGCAGGAGCTTCGGTTGCTAATGCTTCAACGGTGACAAATCAAAATGCGTCAAGCAAGGTGACGTATCGAGTCAGATAGCTTGTGCACCCGCAGTTTAATTTGAGAGATGAAGCCGGAAGTTCTCGACTCAAGTCCGGCGAGGGAGGGCGGTAAACTCGTACAAATTACCCTGTCGGAGCTTATGTTAAGAGTTCTCCGACTTTATCGGCGCAACGCGGGACGGCAAAATTGATTCTAATCTTCGTCTGTTCAAGTGTGGCCTTTGATTTGCTGTTGTTCGTTGCGTGATGGATGTGAGCAATCGAAAAGCGAACAATGTTGGAACTTCTCAGAGGCTCAAGACGTTTAATTGAATTAAGAATCGAGAGAGTATTACAGAAGATGAAAACCAAAGCCCCAGTCAGAATTATCAAACGCGATCAGCGAAACAATGCGGAAAGCGCGGCGGAGGAAAAGGCCGCCGCGAAGAAGACGCCTCAGCAGACGGCGCGCGAAATGGTGGCGACCGTCAGCGGGTGGGTGAATGAATTTCAACAGAAGCGGCGTACAGAAACCACTCGCGCAATCAAAACCCTTCTTCCCAAGACGACACCGCAGACGGGCGAAATTTAGCTCGCTGTCCCTCGCTCCTCTCTTCCGTCCGAACAAATTCCCGATGTTGTGATTCGTGAACACGAAGGTTAGCAAGTCGAAGAAAAAGCGGGGCAGTAAAGTCACCCTCTTCGATTCAATCCGCAAGCCGCTCGCGCCGCCGGGTCACCCCTTGGGTCAAGCTAAACCCGACTCTTTCGTGCATCCGACCGAGCGTAAAACGAAACACAAAGGCAAGCTCACGAAAGCAGATAGAGACGCGGAATAGTTTCCGATTCGCCCGCCGTTCCGCGCTTCGCTGTGGCGTAAAGTTCTCAGAGAGACTGAGTTTCCGCACAAAAATTTTACTTTTAATTCCGCCCCTTCAACCTTAAGATAGCTTTCGCATTAATAAACGACTTTGAGGTTGGAGGGCTAAGTTCGATGACGTATGTTGTAACCGAGCCGTGTGTGAAGTGTCGCTACACGGATTGCGCGATTGTGTGTCCCGTCGAGGCGTTTCGCCTTGACGAGGAGATGGTGGTGATCGACCCCGATACCTGTATTGACTGCGACGTATGCGTGCCGGAGTGTCCGGTGGAGGCCATCTTCCCGGAAGATAAAGTGCCGGACAATTGGAGTCATTACACGCAGCTTAACGCGGAAAAAGCTCCCGACCTGCCTGTGATCAGTGAAAAGCTCAACCCGCTTTGCTAAGTGGCGGACTGCCACGACGAAATTCATTGAGCAAACATGAAGCGCAAGTTTCCATCTTTCGAGATCGAATGCCTGCGCTTTTTGCTTTGGACTCAGTCAATGGAAACACAATGCTTCGGTGTGGGATTTACCACTTGTATTCCCGTCCGGGTTCCATCACTTGCAAGCGCGTGATGCCGAGCGCATCGAGTTCGGCGATGAGCGTGTCGCGGTAGGCGGGTTTGAGGTGCACGGCGAAGATGTCGGGAGATTCGTGTTCAAGTTTTTTGAGTTCGGTGCCGACGCTCCGGGGCGTGAGGTGTTTGGAGACTTGCGCGAGTTCGCCCATCGAGTTTGGGAAAGAAGCTTCGATGATCAAGGCGTCTAAGCGCGGGGCGCTGTTGACGAGTTGCCAGAAGAGTTCGGTTTCGGCCGTGTCCGCGCCGTAGGCGATGGTGGTTCGACCGTCTGAGACGATCATGCCGACGGTCGGGACGACGTGATTAACGGGAACGGCCGTCACGCTTAAGTGTGCGACGCCGAACGGCTCGCCGACGCGGAAGGGGACATACTCCATCACGCGCGTGCGGACGTTGCTCAAGTCGGCGAAACGCGGATAGACGCGCCAGTTGAAAACATCGCGTTCGAGGAGTTCGATGATCTCTTCGGTGGCGTGAATGCGCACCGGCTCGGTGAGCGTGGCGAAGAGATCGTCAATGAATATGGGAAGGCTGGCGACGTGGTCAATGTGCGTGTGTGAAATGATGATGTCGCGCACAGTGTCGCGCTGCCGGTCGGTGGCGGCGAGTCCGAGGCTTCCGGCGTCAATCGCCACGCGGTCGTCAATGACGTAACAACTCAGGCGCTGCTCCGGGCTGGCGCGCCCTTCCGGGTCAAAGGTGCTGGGGAGTAGTTGGAGTTTCACGCGAAAGTTTCTCTGTCGGAGTTTTTAAAGCCTTTCAGTGTCGCCCCTTGTGGGCGTTGCGAGGTCGGCGGAATTTCTGCGTTGTCAGCGAGGTAAAATCAATGAGCGCCGAGGCGCGTTCGTAACTCTTGCAGCGCGCGAACGTAAGTCTCTTCGCGTTCGGCGGCCGTCATTTCGCCTGCCGCGAGTCCGCGCGCGATGCGGCTGCGATGAAAAGCCAACTCGCTCGCCGTGCGATTGTAAGCTTGGCGCGCGCGCCACGTCGTGAAACCGCCCCGCGTAAGCGCGTTGAAAGAAGCCGTCATGCGCCCGCGAATCGTGCACACGCGATTATACTCCTCCCTCGTTAAAAGCCCGCGCCCCACGTCCGCTTCGAGATACTGCCGCACGGTGCGACCCTCGCGGACGAGAGCATAGATGATTACGCCCAAGACACTAAAAAAGATCGGAACCATCACGAGGAAGTACATGCCGAGCGCGACTAATCCGTTTTCAAATTTTTCAGCAACGTAAAGCGAAGTGTTCCATGTGCTGTGAAGAATCATCGCCAGCAGCAAGCCGCAGAGCGGGGCGATAATTCGCGTTGCGCGCCCCTTTGTTTGACTCGCCAGACCGATGCCGATGCCAGTCATGCTGGTGAAAAGCGGATGCGCGTAAGGCGAAAGCACGCCGCGGATGATGAAGAGCCTGAGTGTTCCGTCGCCGCCGTCGCCAAGCGCGGCGCGCCCGTAGTAGAGAATGTTCTCCGTCATTGCAAAGCCAAGCCCGACCATTGAGGCGTAGATGATGCCGTCAACGATGCCGTCAAATTCATCGCGCTTCCAGAAGAAAAGGATGAACAGAGCGAGCGCCTTTGAGCCTTCCTCGACGATGGGCGCGGAGATCGAGCCACCGAAAAAATCAGCTGCGCCTTCGCCGAGCGCGAGGTGGACGAGCACAGTCCCGACGGAGTTGACAAAAAGCGCGATGATGAATGAGGCAAGCGCGCCCCAGAAAAACGCGGCAGCGATCATCCACACGGGTTCGGGTTCGTAACGATCCATCCACAGCACGAGCGTGATGTAGACGGGCACGGGCAAGGTGGCGGCGACGAAGCCGACGAGCAACGCCAACATTCCCGTCTCCATACCGAT
>JACCYN010000056.1 GCA_013696465.1 Pyrinomonadaceae bacterium | reverse complement strand
TGCACGGCGACCATCGTCATCGCTTCCGATTGCGTCGGGTTGACTTTGCCCGGCATGATGGACGAGCCCGGCTCGTTCTCCGGCAGAATGAGTTCGCCGAATCCGGCGCGCGGCCCCGACGCGAGCCAACGAATATCGTTCGCAATTTTCATCAACGATCCGGCGAGAGTTTTCAACGCGCCGCTCGCAAAAACGATCTCGTCGTGCGCCGATAGCGCGGCGAATTTGTTCGGGTGAGATTTGAATGGCAGCCCCGTTAGTTCTCCGATCTTCCGCGCCGCGCGTTCGCCGAACTCCGGGTGCGAGTTAAGTCCCGTGCCGACGGCCGTGCCGCCGATGGCCAAGTCATAAAGTCCCGGCAGAACCAGACGCAAGCGCTCGACATCGCGCTCAAGCAGACTCGCCCAACCCCCAAACTCCTGCCCGATTGTCAAAGGCGTCGCGTCCTGCAAGTGCGTGCGCCCGATCTTCACCACGTCGCAATATTCTTTCGCCTTCGCGGTGATCGCGTCGTGAAGACGTTGCACTTCCGGGATGAGCTTATTCATCTCTTCGGCGGCGGCGATGTGCATCGCGGTCGGGAAGGTATCGTTCGAGGATTGCGACATGTTCACGTCGTCGTTCGGGTGAATCGGCTTCTTGCTTCCCATTTCACCGCCCGCAATTTCAATCGCGCGATTCGAGATCACCTCGTTGGCGTTCATGTTCGTCTGCGTCCCCGATCCCGTCTGCCAGATGCGCAGAGGGAAATGCTCGTCGAGTTTTGCTTCGATCACCTCGTCGGCCGCTTGCGCGATCAAACGCGCTTTGTCGGAAGGGAGCTTGCCCAAGTCTTCGTTGACAAGCGCGCAGGCTTTTTTGAGCTGCCCTAGCGCGCGGATCATCTCGCGCGGCATCACATCATCGCCGATGTTGAAGTGCTTGAGCGAACGCTCGGTCTGCGCGCCGTAATACTTGTTAGATGGAACTTCAATCTCGCCCATCGAGTCAGTTTCAGTGCGCGTTGCGTTCGCTGTTTTTTGTTGCATCGCTTCCTGTGACATGAAAAAAGACTAATCCTTTTCTCTTAAACTTCAGACTCACACGCCGATTTCAACCGTGCCCCGCTTCAGCAATTCGGGTTAAAACCCGTAAAGATTGTACACCAGTCCCTACCGGTCAATAATCACTTTTCTTATCTTCAATAGGTGCCCTAGCTTCCTTCCATCTTTTCCACCCACCTGCCATTGAAAGAACATTCGTGTAGCCCATGCGCTGGAGATTATCGGCGACGAGCGCAGAACGGTAACCGCCGCCGCAGTAAAGAATGATCTCTGCAGCTTTGTCGGGAATCTCTTTTTCGATGTCACGCTCGATAATGCCGCGCCCCAAGTGTTGTGCGCCTGCGGCGTGTTCTTTCGCCCATTCGTGGTCTTCGCGCACGTCAATCAAACGCGCGTCGCCAGAGGCGAGACGCTGGCGCGTTTCCTCGACGGAGATTTCGCGGACGCGGCTTTTGGCGTCTTCGACGAGTTTTAAGAATCCTTCAGAGTGTTGCATAAATCCTTCCGTTTTTGAGTTTGAACCTTATGTGCGCTGCGCGTTGGCGGAAAACGCACTTGTCGGACTATAATACCCGTTCTTTTATCAAAGCACTTAAAAGAAAGTATGAAGGACGAACGCGGGACGATGAATTAAAAGCGATTGTTTTCATTCATCGTTCATAGCTCTGCGTTCATCGTTAATCCAGAGAGGAGTCTGAACAGTTTTGGCGACAGATAGTAACGGACAATTTGACGTGACGATTGTCGGCGCGGGCCCCGGCGGCTACGTCGCGGCGATTCGCGGGTCGCAGTTGGGTTTGAAAGTCGCGCTCATTGAAAAAGATAAACGCTTGGGCGGCACGTGCGGCCTGCGCGGCTGCATCCCGACGAAGCAGATGTTGATGTCAGCGCACATCTATGAACAGACGACGCAGCACGCGGCCGAGTTTGGCGTAAACGTCGGAAACGTGACGCTTGATTTCGGAAAAGTTCTTAAGCGCAAAAACGACGTGGTGGCCAAGAACGCTAAAGGCGTCGAGTTTTTGATGAAGAAGAATAAAGTGACCGTGTTCAAAGGCGCGGCGCGCTTTGTTTCGCCGAAGCAAATAGAAGTGACGGGCGAAGACGGCGGAAAGCAGACGGTTGATTCCAAAAACGTGATCATCGCCACGGGTTCGGTCGTGCGCCCGATCAAGGGTTTTGAGACGGATGGCGAGCGGGTGATCAATAGCGATCACATTTTGGAGATGGAGCAAGTGCCGAAGTCGCTGCTCGTGATGGGCGCGGGCGCGGTCGGCGTTGAGTTTGCGAGCGTCTATTCGCGCTTCGGCTGCGAGACGACGATCATTGAATTGATGCCGCGTCTTCTTCCGGGCGAGGACGAAGAGATTTCCAAAGATTTGATGAAGGCGTTCAGGAAACGCGGCATCAAGCAGCAACTCGACACGAAGCTTGAGAAGTTGGAGAAGTCCGATAAGGGCGTGGTCGTTACCGGAAAAACGACGAAGGGCGAGGACGTGCGGCTTGAAGCCGAAAAACTCCTCGTCGCCGTCGGGCGTATGACCTACACGGAAGGGCTTGGATTAGAGAAGACGAAAGTGGAGTTGGAGCGCGGCTCAATCGTCGTTGACGAATTTTTGCGCACAGGCGAAGAAGGCGTCTATGCCATTGGCGACGCGATCCCGACGCCGTGGCTCGCGCACTTAGCAAGCAGGGAGGGCATCATCGCCGTTGAGCAGATCGCCGGACACAAAACGCAACCCGTCAACTTGCGCCTCGTGCCCAGTTGCACTTACTGCGACCCGGAAGTGGCGAGCGTTGGGCTCACGGAAGCGAAGGCGCGTGAGCTTGGTTACGATGTCAAGACGGGCAAGTTTCCGTTCTCGGCGTCGGGCAAGGCGCGCATACTCGGAGAAGAAGAGGGCTTCGTGAAGATCGTCAGCGAGAAGAAGTATGACGAGATTCTTGGCGTCCACATCATGGGGCCGCACGCGACGGAGTTGATCGCGGAGGCGTGCGTAGCGATGCAACTTGAATCAACGGCGGAAGAACTTGGGCGCACCATTCACGCGCACCCGACAGTCTCCGAATCCGTAATGGAAGCGGCCGAAGGCGTCCACGATTTGACGATACATTTTTAGGAAGTAAGCAGTAAGCAGTAAGCAGAAAAACTTGCTTGCCGCTTACTGCTTACTGCTCACTTTCTTTCTATGGCAACTAAAACAGAGACAAAGCGTAAGAACGCGGGGAAAAACAAAGCTGCGCGTGATGGCGACGGCAACGGCAATCGTCGTGGCGCGAACAACGGAAATTTAATTGCCGAAAAATCCGTTGAAGCTGCAATCACAACTTCGATTGACGATGCTGTTGATGAAAAGCCGCAAGCGACGGCGGCAGCCGCCGCACAAGCGATTGAGGAAGTTGCAACCGCTTCCGTCAACGCCGACGGTGAGATGATCTGCCAACTAGAAACGTCGCTTACGCGCGATCAGATGCTTGAGTTGTATCGCTACCTGAAA
Source organism: Pyrinomonadaceae bacterium (assembly GCA_013696465.1). Lineage (GTDB taxonomy): Bacteria > Acidobacteriota > Blastocatellia > Pyrinomonadales > Pyrinomonadaceae > JACCYN01. Next base: position 9,456 of record JACCYN010000056.1, on the reverse strand, counting down.
CTCACGCGCCTCGTCGAAGAGCGGCTTGTTAATCTTTATCGTCAAACGAAAGTGGTCGGCGGCGTGTTTCGCTCGCTCGGACAAGAAGCGACAGCGGTCGGCACGGCTTACGCGCTTCAGCAGGGAGATTTCATCGCGCCCTTGATCCGCGATCTCGGCGCAGTGTTAGTGAAAGGCATCAGGGCGCGCGACATCTTCGCACAGTACATGGCGAAGGCGTGGGGGCCTTCCGGCGGGCGCGATCTCAACATCCACTTCGGCGACATGACGAAAGGTTTCATCGGCCCTATCTCGCACTTGGGCGATATGATTCCGGTGATGACCGGAATTGCGCTCGGCGCGCGGATGCAAGGGAAGAATTTGGTCGCGGTCGCGTACATCGGCGACGGCGGGATGAGCACCGGAGCCTTCCACGAAGGTTTGAATTTTGCCGCCGTGCAGCGTCTGCCTTTGATCATCATCGCCGAACACAATTGGTACGCTTACTCGACGCCGACCTCGAAACAGACGGCCGTTAAAAATCTTGCGGACAAAGCGGCCGGTTACGGCATTCCCGGTCACATCGTTGACGGCAACGACGTTGTGGCGTGTTATGAAACGATGAAGCGCGTTGTCGAGTTTGCGCGCGGCGGAGGCGGGGCGGCAATCATCGAAGCGAAAACTTATCGCCGCAAAGGTCACGCCGAGCATGACGATCAACGCTATTTGCCCGCAGGCGAACTCGAAGAGTGGGAGCGCAAAGACCCGCTCGACCGTTTCGAGCGTCATCTCATTTCGCAAAAAGCGGCGACGCGCGAAGAGATGGATAAAATCGTTGCTGATGTTGAGCGCGAGATTGATGAGGACGTAGCGTGGGCGGAATCGTCGCCGATGCCGGAGCCGAAGCAAGCCGCATACAATGTTTTCGATAACACGATTGTGCCGCCCGCGCTTCGTCCGCCAGTTCTTGGCGGCGAATGAACGCTACGCCTGTGGTTTGTCAAAGTGCTCGCATACTAAATGTTATCGAAATAGAACCCAAATATAACCAATAATTTGAGCAGTCAAGTTACTTTGTGGGGCATCTCCTAAAGCTGAATAATGTCAACAGAGACAAAAAAAGAGAAGATGGCGGAGCGTCCGGCGCGCGGCGGCAGAGCGACGTTTGTCGAGGCTTTGCGGCAGGGCATCTGGGAAGAGATGGAGCGCGACCCGTCCGTGTTTATTATCGGCGAAGATGTCGGTCTTTACGGCGGCGCGTTTAAAGTTACTGACGGACTTATTGACGAATTCGGCGAGGGGCGGTGCGTTGACACGCCGATCTCGGAGGCGGCGATTGTCGGCGCGGCGTGCGGCGCGGCGTTGATGGGAATGCGACCCGTCGCCGAGTTTCAGTTTATTGATTTCATCTCGCCGGGTTTCGACATGCTGGTGAACTACGCGGCGAAATGTCGCTACCGTTGGGGCGCAGGATTGCCGACCGTGTTTCGCGGCCCCTGCGGCGCGGGAGTTCATGCGGGGCCGTTTCACTCGGTAAACGCCGAATCGTTCTTTGCTAACACGGCCGGGTTGAAGATCGTCGAACCTTCAACTGCATACGACGCGAAGGGTTTGATTAAAGCCGCGATCCGCGATCCCGATCCGGTGCTCTACTTCGAGCACAAAAAACTTTATCGCCTGCCGCGTCTGCGCGAGGAGATTCCCGAAGATGATTACGTTGTCGAAATTGGCAAAGCGCGTGTGGCGCGTGAGGGGCGCGATCTCTCGATCATCACTTTTGGCGCGCAGGTCTTAAACGCTTTGGACGCGGCGGAAGAATTAGACAGGGAAGGCGTGAGCGTCGAAGTGATCGATCTACGCACGATTGCGCCGATGGATAAGAGCGCGATCATCTCGTCGGTTAAGAAGACGAGCAAGGTTTTGATTTTGCACGAAGCGTCGCGCACGGGCGGCATCGGCGGAGAGATCGCGGCGACGATTGCCGAAGAAGCTTTCGAGTGGTTGGACGCGCCCGTAGTGCGCGTCGCGGCGATTGATACGCCCGTGCCTTACTCGCCGCCGCTCGAAGAGTACCATCTGCCGCAAATCAAAGACGTGGTGAATGCGGGGCGGAAATTGGCAGCATATTAGGAAGAAGGAGAATTCAGAAGTCAGGAGTCAGGCAGTTCGGAATAAAATTAATCTTCTTATTCTGATTCCTGACTTCCGACCCTGACTACTGATGTTATGAGCACAGAAGTGGTGATGCCGCAGATGGGTGAATCCATCGCGGAAGGGACGATAACAAGGTGGCTGAAAAAAGTCGGCGATAAGATCGAGCGCGACGAAATGATCTTTGAAATTTCGACTGACAAGGTTGACGCGGAGATTCCTTCTCCGGCCGCCGGGACGCTCACGGAGATTAAAGTTCAAGAAGGAGAAACTGTCGAGGTTAATAGCGTCGTTGCGATCATCGGCGAAGCGGGCGCGGGGGCTGCCGCAGGAAATGTGGCAGCTCAAGCATCGCCAGCACAACCAACGGCGCAAGTGCCGCCCGAAGTTAAGCCTGCGGAGCAAACGGAAGCCGCACAGATCGCCGCTTCAACCGCTCCGCCCGCTTACCCCGCGCAACCCGTTGCGGAGGCGAGCGCGCCCGCTTCATCAACAACAACGACACCACCGCCGCAAACGCCTGCACCGGCCGTGCCACCGCTCACCGCCGGAGGAAACGGCACAGGCAACAGTAGCGCAACCGCACAAAGCACGACTCCGCGCGGCGATCAGACGGCCGAAGAACTTCGCCGCACGCGCTCAAGCCCGCTGGTGCGCAAGATCGCGCAAGAGCACAACATTGACATCGCGCGACTCGAAGGCACGGGAACGAGCGGGCGCGTCACGAAGAACGACATCTTAAGTTTTATTGAATCCGGCGCGCCTGCCACGACCGCACCGCCGCCACCCGTGAGTGCGCCGCAAATGCAGCCTGCACCCCCTCCGTCTGTTGCGCCGCAGCCCGCGCCCGCCCAAGTTTTTGAAGGCGACCGCGTTGAGCCAATGTCGGTGATGCGGAAGAAGATCGCCGAGCACATGATCATGTCACAGCGCACGTCGGCGCATGTGGCGACCGTCTACGAAATTGATATGACGCGCGTGGCGCGTTTGCGTGAGGAGAACAAAAAGAGTTTCCAAGAGCGAACAGGCACGAAACTCACGTTTATGCCGTTCGTCTTCCAAGCTGTCACGAGCGCGATTCTCAAATTCCCCGTCTTTAATTCGCAAGTCTCAGGCGATCAGATCACCTACAAGCGCGACATCAATCTCGGCATGGCCGTGGCGCTCGACTGGGGCTTGATCGTGCCTGTGATCAAGCGCGCCGACGATCTCTCAATCGCCGGACTCGCGCGCGCGGCGAACGACCTCGCGGAGCGAGCGCGCACGAAACAACTCAAGCCCGACGAGGTGGCGGGCGGAACATTCACAATCACGAATCCCGGCGTGTTCGGCGGCCTCTTCGGCACGCCGATCATCAATCAACCGCAGGTCGCCATTCTCGGCGTCGGCACCATCGAGAAGCGACCTAAGGTTATCCAAACCCCCGAAGGCGACGATTACCTTGCGATACGCACAATGGCTTACTTCGCCCTCAGCTTCGATCACCGGATCGTTGATGGGGCGGACGCCGAGCGTTTCCTCGGCTACGTCAAACAAGTGCTGGAGGCCGGGCAGTTCACACTGTAGTCCGGCTCGAAAAAATTGAAGGAGATTTTTAATCATGAATGTCAATAAACCAAAATTCAATTCTGCGCTCGCGTTAGTTCTCGGCGTGTTTATGTCGGCGACCGTTGCTCTCGCGCAAACCACGACGACGACGAACGACACCGGGAGTATGCAGAGCAGCAACAGCAAAACGTCAACGCAGACGCGGACGATCTCGAACGGGCAAAGAACCAAATTGCGCGGAGTCGTCACGCGGCGCGACGCCGACACTTTCACCGTGCAAGAGACGGATAACTCGGAAACGGTCGTGCGCTTAACTGACACGACGCGCGTCACCGAACGCAAAAGCAATCCGTTCCGCCGCGCGCGCAACTACGGCGTGACGAACATCCTGCGCGGCTTGAACGTCGAGATCGAAGGGCGCGGCGACGCGGCCGGTCAACTCGTCGCCGACCGCGTGCGTTTCAGCGAAAGCGAACGGCGCGTGGCGCAGACGGTCGAGGCGCGTGTCAATCCCGTCGAGGATCGCGTGTCGGCGACCGAGCAGAACGCACAGCGCATCTCCGGTCAGTTGGATGAATTAGCGGCCGTCTCGAACGCAGCGCGCGGCGGCGCGAAAGCGGCGCAGGAAACTGCGGACGCGGCCATTGCAGGCGTCACCGCGACGAACGAGCGCATCTCTTCGCTTGACGATTACACCGCGCAGGGCGGCGTGACGGTCAACTTCCGAGTGAACAGCAGCGTGCTTTCGCCCGAAGCGAAGTCGCAGCTTGATCAGGTTGCGCGGCAGGCGCTCACCATTCGCGGCTACATCATCGAGGTTAAAGGGTTCACCGATACGACGGGAAGCCTTGACCTTAACCGTCGCCTCAGCCAGCGACGCGCAGATGCGGTCGTGCGCCATCTCGTCGAGAATCACAACATACCTTTGCGGCGCATCACGACGCCGTTCGGCTACGGGGAAGCGCAGGCGGTCGCCGACAACACGACGAGCGACGGGCGTTCGCAAAATCGCCGCGTTGAAGTCAACGTCCTCGTCAATCGCGGACTCACGCAGCCGTCGCCGACGATGAACACTTCGAGCACGACTTCAAGCACAACGCCGAACTAAAGCGCCCGACTCTTCCCGGTCTTTAGTTCTTTACCAACCTTTATGCACTTGTGCGGCATCTATAGATGCCGCACAAGTCGCATTAGAGGGGGAGATTTAATGACATACGGCACACGAAGAAATGACGGCTCGAAATTTTCTAAACTAACTCTGCTCCTTCTTCTCTTCGCCGCGCTCTGCATCGCGGCCGCCGCCATCGGGCAGACGACTCGCCCGCGCACAACCACCACCGCACAGCCTTCATCCGACGCGCAGCAGCCCACAACAGCTAATTCTCCACAAACAGATTCGCCGTCGTCGCAAGCTACCCCTCCGCCCCCTCCCCCGCCAACGCCATCATCAACAACGCCGCCGGTCGTCTCCGCGACGCCGCCACCCGACGATGATGAAGACGAGGTGATCCGCATCACGTCGAACTTGGTGGTCGTGCCTGTCTCCGTGACAGATGCAAAGGGCGAGTTGGTGAGAGGTTTAATGGCAAACGATTTTCGGCTTGATGAGGAAGGACGCAAGCAGGAGATCGCACGAGTAGGCGACCCCGAAGAAGTGCCGATAGAACTCGCTCTGCTCCTCGACGTTTCAGGCAGTATCAACGCGCGTTTCGCGTTTGAACGCGAAGCCGCCTCGCGTTTTTTGAAAACAGTTTTGAAGCCTGCGGATCGCGCCGCCATCTTTGCCATTGACACGCAGCCGCGCATGGTCAGCGAACGCGCGAGCGTTGATGCGGCGACACAGAAATTGTTGGCGGTTGAGCCGTCGAAGAAGGCGACGGCCTTTTACGACACGGTCGCGCAAGCGGCGCAATACTTGCGAAACTCCACGCCGCCACGCGCGCGCCGCGTGATCGTCTGCATCTCTGACGGCGACGACACATACAGCGAAAACTTTGCGACAATCGCCAAGACACTGCCCGAAGTGCAACGCGCCGACGCCGTTTTTTATTCGATCAATCCGAGTGGAAAATCGATCTGGCTCAACGTGCGCAGCAAGCGCGGGCAAAGCGAGTTGCAGCAGTTGGCGACAGCGACGGGCGGCGCGGCGTTTCTCCCCGACATGCTCGAAGATTTAGACGCTGTGTTTCGCCAGATCACAAATGAACTCCGCTCGCAGTATCTGCTCCAGTATTACTCGACGAACAACTCCGGCAACAATCAATTCATCCGCATCAATGTGCGCACTCCCGCCCGCGCCGACCTGCGCGTGCGCGCCCGGCAAGGCTACTATAGGAAGTAAAAAGGTAAAGGGTAAAAGGCAAAAGTTAGGAACAAGAAAGTGTTTGTCTTGCATCTTCACTTTTGCCTTTCATCTTAGCTCTCCCAGCGCGTCCGTCAAACGGTTGACCGCGCTGAGGAGCGTGCGCCCGGCTTGATCGAATTGACCCGACGCCGCTTCACTCTCGGCTTGCGCGGCGATGCTCGAAACGCCCGCGACTCTTAAAGAGTAGAGTCCGAGTCCGGGCGTGGTGCGAAAATAGTTTTCCAAAGTTTCAAGTCCTTGCCGTACGCCTGTTAGATTATCCCGCAACGCCGCTTTGCTTCTGTCTTGCGCCGCCACCGCTTCGGCCGTGTTTACACGGCTGCGTCTGGCTTCCGCGTCGGCGGTTTCAATTGAGTTTGAGACGCGGCCGAAAAGATACAGAAAGCGCGTCAGGTTCTTAATCTGATCGGAGACGCGCGTCCGCGCTTCGCTGAGGTTGGGCGAAGGAGCGGTAGCAGAGGGGCGCGCTCTTTGACTCGATGCGCGCCGCCTATTAGTCGTCCCGCGCCTCGTTCGTGTTTGTGCGAAATCAACCGAAGGCAGTAGCAGAAGGCAGAGGAGCGCAAAGGCTCCGTAATGTTTTCTCAAAATAGTTTCTCCTTTCGCCTCCAAACTATTCTTGAAAGTAAACGTTCGTCAAGTATTAAATCTGCGGAGGCGCGCGTCCTTACGCTTCGGCGAAATACTGTTACAATGATTTTTGAGATCGCGGATTCTCAAATATGTCCGACGCGAAACAACCGAGAAGCTTGCGCGTGCGCCGTTTGGGGCGACTCGATTACGCCGCCGCGCTCGAAGTTCAAAAAGAGACAGAACGTCTCGTGCGTGAGCGCGCCACGCCTGACACGCTCCTGCTCGTTGAACACCCGCACACCGTCACGTTCGGTCGCCGCTCCACAAACACGGCGCTCGTCGCAACGCCGGAAGAATTGACGAAGCGCGGCGTTGGAATTTACGAATCGAATCGCGGAGGCAAAGCGACGTATCACGGTCTCGGACAGTTGGTCGGCTATCCCATCATCAACTTGAGTCCCGACCGCGAAGACGTTCACCTCTACGTGCGCGATCTGGAAGAAGTTTTAATGCGCACGCTCGCTGATTTCGAGCTCAATAGTTTTCAGATCAAAAATCTGACGGGCGTACACACGACTCGCGGCAAGGTTGCCGCCATCGGCATCCACATCGCGCGCTGGGTGACGACGCACGGCTTCGCCTTAAACGTCAACACGGACTTGAGCTTCTTCGATTTAATCATGCCCTGCGAAGGCGAACCCGTCGCTTCGATGAAGGAGATACTGGGCAAGGAGATTTCGCTCGCGGATGTCGAGGAGCGCATCGTCGCGCGCTTCATAGAAGTTTTCGGATATAAAAATCACGACCACACATTTGACCCCCTCGTTATCCCAGCCCATCAACCCGCATAAACGAATCGCATGAACATTGCTCTTATCCTTACCGGCATTATCAAGCGACGACAGAAGAGCGCGTGGAGGCGAAAGAAAAGATCGAGAAAATAAATGAACCCGACGACGAAAAGTGAAACGACGCTGACGTTTGAAGACGTAAGGCGTGCGCGCGAAAGGATCGCTTCGTTCGTGCATCGCACGCCAATCGTCACTTCGCGCGCATTCAACGAACGCGCCGGAAGAGAAGTCTATTTTAAGTGCGAGAATTTGCAGCGCGCGGGGGCGTTTAAGATTCGCGGAGCGACGAATAAGATTCTCGCTTTAAGCGAAGAGGAACGCGGGCGCGGCGTCGTCGCGTTTTCCTCGGGCAATCATGCGCAAGCGGTCGCGCTCGCGGCGCGCGATGCGAACGCGCGCGCTGTGATCGCCATGCCGGGTGACGCGCCGAAAATTAAAGTCGCCGCCACGCGCGGCTACGGGGCGGAAGTGCGCTTCTATGATCGTCAGCGAGATGATCGCGAAGCCTTCGCGCGCAACATCGCCGAGAGCGAAGGGCTAACGCTTGTGCCGCCTTACGATGATTATTTTGTGATGGCCGGGCAGGGAACTTGCGCGCTTGAGTTACTGGAAGACGTGCCTGACCTTGATTGCGTCGTTACCCCGTGCGGCGGCGGGGGACTCTTTGCGGGCGTAAGCACGGTTGCTAAAGCCACCAACGAATCGCTCCGGTGTTTCGCCGTCGAAGCCATCGGCGCTGACGATACGCTTCAATCTCTTCGGCGCGGCGAACGTATTTGCATTCCGCCGCCCGCGACAATCGCCGACGGAATGCGCAACCAAGCTCCGGGCGCGCTCACCTTCCCCGTGTTGCAGCGCAACGCCGAAGACGTGCTTTTGGTTTCCGACGACGAGATCGTTGAAACGATGCGCTTCATTCTCTTTCGCATGAAAATCTTGGTCGAGCCGACGGGCGCAACGGCCGCCGCGGCTGTCGCTTTCAATAAATTACCCTCAAACGTGCGACGCATCGGCGTGGTGCTCTCCGGCGGCAATGTTGATCCGTCTACGCTCGCCGCAGTCGTGTCGCCGTAGGAGCGACAGCCCGCCCGCCGAATGGTAAAATAGCTTTGCCATTGGACTGATGGACAAAGCAATGCAAAGCCTTTATCGCAGTTACACAAAAACGGATGAACGCATTACAGAATGGATGGCGCGCTACGGCATCGCCCTCCTGCGCGTGTCTTTAGGGGTCGTCTTTCTGTGGTTCGGCGCGTTGAAGTTCTTTCCGGGTTTGAGTCCGGCGCAGGATTTGGCGGCGCGCACGATTAACATTTTAACTTTCGGATTTGTTCCGGCCGGGGTCAGCATCTTCGTGTTGGCAGCGTGGGAATGTTTGATCGGCATCGGCCTAATCACGAATCTTTTCATGCGCGCAACGCTGTTGTTGCTCTTTGTGCAGATGTTGGGGACGGTGACGCCCGTGCTTCTCTTTCCTAACGAAGTCTTCGCGCGTTTTCCCTTTGCACCGACGCTGGAAGGGCAGTACATCATCAAGAACATTGTGCTCGTGAGCGCGGGGCTTGTGATCGGAGCGACCGTCAGGGGCGGGCGCGTGGTCGCCGACCCGCAGGCGGCGGGCCGCGCGCAAAACATGGGCGAACAAGCGACGTTGAAGCGCACGGCTGAAGCGTGATTGTTTTATGAACGGGTTGGCAAACGGCTAACACTGATTTGGTTGAATGTAATTTGATATGAGCCGAGAACTACGAGTTATCAGTAATGCTCCGCAAACGCGCGAACGGCAGCCGAAACCTGACTGGTTAAAGATTCGCCTTGGCGATCCGACGAATCAAAATCATGTGCTCAAGTTGATCGAAGGATTAAACTTACACACGGTTTGCCAAGAAGCTCGCTGTCCGAACATCTTCGAGTGTTGGTCGGACAGGACGGCCACCTTCATGCTCGGCGGCGACACCTGCACGCGCCACTGCGGATTCTGCGCGGTCA
>JACCYN010000258.1 GCA_013696465.1 Pyrinomonadaceae bacterium | reverse complement strand
GTCAAATTACCAGCCATGAAATTCACATTGTCGGTTAAATCCTTCCACGTCCCCGCCACTCCGCGCACGTCCGCTTGCCCGCCCAACTTGCCTTCCGTGCCGACTTCTCTTGCGACTCTTGTTACCTCAGCCGCGAACGAGTTAAGTTGGTCAACCATCGTGTTGACCGTGTCCTTCAATTCGAGAACTTCGCCGCGCACGTCAACCGTGATCTTCTTTGACAGGTCGCCGTTCGCTACGGCCGTCGTAACTGACGCGATGTTACGCACCTGCGCCGTCAGATTACCGGCGAGACCGTTGACATTATCCGTCAAGTCTTTCCACGTTCCCGACACTCCCTCGACTTTCGCCTGTCCGCCCAACTTGCCTTCCGTTCCGACTTCTCTTGCGACCCTCGTCACTTCCGACGCAAACGAGTTAAGTTGGTCAACCATCGTGTTGACCGTATTCTTCAACTCCAACAACTCGCCTTTAACATCAACCGTGATCTTCTTCGACAGATCGCCGTTGGCGACCGCCGTCGTCACTTCGGCGATGTTGCGCACCTGCCCGGTCAAGTTTCCGGCGAGCACGTTGACATTATCGGTTAAATCCTTCCACGTGCCGGACACGCCTCCGACTTCCGCTTGCCCGCCCAACTTGCCTTCCGTGCCGACTTCTTTCGCCACGCGCGTCACCTCATCGGCGAAAGAACTCAATTGGTCAACCATCACGTTGACCGTGTTCTTCAATTCTAAAATCTCGCCTTTGGCGTCAACCGTGATCTTCTGCGACAGATCGCCGTTCGCCACTGCGGTTGTGACGAGCGCGATGTTGCGCACTTGATTCGTCAGATTGCCCGCCATGAAATTCACATTGTCGGTTAAATCCTTCCACGTTCCCGCGACGTTGGGCACGTCCGCTTGCCCGCCGAGCTTGCCCTCGATGCCGACTTCGCGCGCGACGGTCGTCACCTGTTGAGCGAAGATGCCGAGCGTGTCGGTCATCGAGTTAATGGTGTCGGCGAGTTCGGCGACCTCGCCCTTCGCTTCGACAACGAGTTTCTGTGTCAGATCGCCGTTGGCGACCGCCGTCACAACCTTGGCGATGCCGCGCACCTGCGTCGTCAAATTCGATGCCATGAAGTTGACGTTATCGGTCAAATCCTTCCACGTGCCGGACACGCCTTCGACTTTCGCTTGCCCGCCGAGCTTGCCCTCCGTTCCGACTTCTCTTGCGACTCTTGTTACCTCAGCCGCGAACGAATTAAGTTGGTCAACCATCTGGTTGAAGACGTTTTTGATTTGGAGAATCTCGCCCTTCACGTCAACCGTGATCTTCTGTCCGAGATCGCCGTCGGCGATGGCGGTTGCGACCTTCGATACGTCGCGCAGTTGCACGGTCAAGTTTCCCGCCATTGAGTTGACGTTGTCGGTTAAATCTTTCCACGTACCGGACACGCCGCGCACTTCCGCTTGCACGCCGAGCTTGCCTTCCGTGCCTACCTCGCGCGCAACCCTCGTCACTTCCGACGCGAACGAACTCAATTGGTCAACCATCGTATTGATCGTGTTCTTCAATTCTAAAATCTCGCCTTTGGCGTCAACCGTGATCTTCTGCGACAGATCGCCGTTCGCCACTGCGGTTGTGACGAGCGCGATGTTGCGCACTTGATTCGTCAGATTGCCTGCCATCGAATTAACGCTGTCCGTCAAATCCTTCCATGTTCCCGCGACGCCTTTAACTTTCGCTTCGCCGCCGAGCTTGCCTTCCGTGCCGACTTCTCTTGCGACCCTCGTCACTTCCGACGCGAATGAGCCGAGTTGATCGACCATTGAATTGATGAGCTTGACGGAGCGCAAGAATTCGCCCTTCAATGGCCGCCCGTCAACGTCGAGCGCCATCGTCTGCGAAAGATCGCCGTTGGCGACCGCACCGATCACGCGCGTGATCTCGCTCATCGGGCGCGCCATGTCGTCAATCAACGTGTTGACCGAGTCGATCATTTCAGCCCACGCGCCGTCTGAATTGACGCGCAAAGCGGCGCGCTGCGTGATCTTGCCTTCACGGCCGACCGCCTTGCTGACGCGCTCAAGTTCCGCCGCCATCCGTTCGTTCGTTTCGACGACCTCGTTAAAGGCGTCGGCTATTTTCCCTGCGATGCCCGCCCATTCCGTGGGCAGGCGAACGCTAAAATCGCCTTTCTTAAAGGCCGTCAAAACATTCAACAACTGCTTTTCATCGAGAGAATCTGTGGTTACCTGTTGGTTTGGCATGTTTCCTCTTCAAATGCTGTCCCTATCGTTTTCGGGAAGAATTTCGTGATCGGGCTGGCCGAAAAGTTTTATTCACGCACGCGGCGCGCTTCGCCGCAAGCATGAGCTTCGCTTAAATTGTGCGCTAAAAAGTTGACAATGACGGATGGGGGTTCGGGGAAGACGCTCTCGCGGCGGACGAATCGCGTTGCGACTTCTGCCTGCGCCCTCTTATTTATAATGAACTCGCGGCGATTTGTAAACTTAGTATTTGAGTGAAATGGTTAAACTGCTTTCCCCAGCGCGGATTCGAGCGGATTAACAGTTTAGAGCGCACGGGAGTTTCGGCTCAGATTGACAGCAGCCACGCCCGCGCCTGTTCCATCTCATCGCCCGTGAGATTGTGTCCGGCGGCGACCGAGTAGGCGCTCACCACCGCCTCTGCATCGCGGAGCAGCGTCACTAAATCTTCCGTCGCTTCGGAACTGATGACGGGGTCGAATCGTCCGGCGGCGATAAAGATGGGCACGCCCGACAAATCGGGCATCTGCTCCGGCACAAAGGGGCGCATCGGGCGAAACAACGCGGCGCCCCGAAGCAAGCGGGGACGAAGCAGCATCATCGCCGATGCGATGTTCGCGCCATTCGAGTAGCCGATTGCGACGACGTGGCTTTTATCAAATCTATAACGCCCGGCGGCGCGTCCGACGAAATCCGCGAGTTCATTCGCGCGAAATTTCAAATCCGCTTCATCAAACACTCCCTCCGCGAGACGCCGGAAAAAACGCGGCGCGCCATTTTCCAAGACCCGCCCGCGCGGACTGAGCAACGCCGCGTCTGGCGCGAGGCGGCGGCCGAGCGGCAGCAGATCGTTTTCATCTCCGCCCGTGCCGTGCAACAGCAACAGCGTCAGACTTTTCGTCTCCTCTTTTGCCGGAACGAAACGGTGAATAAACTCTTCTGTCTCAGAAATCACGATTCTTGCTCCAGCTCATTCTGCGGATGATCAAGCTGGGGCAAAATGCTTTCGATCTCCTTGCGATTTGGCTCCAACCACGACGGCAATTTGAGTTCTGCGCCGAGTTGTTCCAGTGGTTCGTCAATCGTGAAGCCCGGCGGATCGGTTGCGATCTCGAACAGGACGCCGCCCGGCTCACGAAAATAGATCGAGCGAAAATACTGACGATCCAGAACGGGCGTGACGTTTAAGCCCGTCGCCGCGATCTGTTCGCGCCACGCTCTCTGCGCCGCATCGTCTCGCGCGCGCCACGCCACATGGTGGACGCTGCCGCCCGCGACGACGCCCGGCCAGAAATCAGGCGCGCATCGAACATTCACCTGCGCGCCCGCACCTCCCTCTCCCGCCGCGAAACGAAATACGCTTTCTTCTTCGCCCGTCTGCCGGAAGCCCATCGTCTCGGTCAAAAGCTTCGCCGTGTGCTCGTAGCCGTCAACGCACATTGTCACGCTGTGGATGCCCCGAATCGCGTGCTTCGGCGGCACACTGCCGCGCTCCCATCCTCTTCTGCGCTCTGCCGAGCTTTTGTCGGTGATGAGTTCGAGCATCAGCCCGTCCTTGTCACGAAAGGCGAGCACCCCTTCGTCGAAGCGACGCGCTGGTTTCTCGTACTCGACATTGTGCTTCGTCAGACGCTCGATCCAGAAGCCGAGGGAGCTTTCGGGGATCGAAAACGCGACGCTCGTCGCCTGCCCCGTACCTGCGCGCCCGCGTCGGACGCCCGGCCACGGGAAAAACGTGAGGATCGTGCCGGGCGTGCCCGCTTCATCCCCGTAGTAGAAATGATACGTGCTGGGATCGTCGAAATTGATCGTCCGCTTGACGAGGCGGAGTCCGAGCGTGCCCGCGTAGAAGTTCAGGTTTTGCTGCGGATCGCCCGCAATCGCAGTGACGTGGTGGATGCCTGGAATCTCTTCTTTCACTCGCCCGCACCTCTGAGGATTTAGGTTAGATCAGGATGCAAAGAATTATGTCAGCTTGCATCAGCGCCGACTCAATCGTCCTTCGGCGCTGATGCAACCACTTGAAATTGCACGTTCGTTACTCATTCGTTAAATCCATGTTGCTTTGCTCCTAAATCTACCACGGTATGAATGACTACGCCGAATCTTCTGCCGTCTTGTAGTGGACATTATGCTGAGCGTTTCGCTTCGGGCTTGTGCATTCCTGCGCCCTTAAGGTGATGACAATTGAATCACAACAAATTTACAACCCGCCGAAACAGAAAATTCTATAAACAACTTCACCAGCTAACGAGCGCTTATCGGTAGCTGCTTTATTAAAACCAAATCAAGGGGCGGAAGTTTTGATTTTGGCGAGAAGTCTATAAAACCTTTCCTTCACTGCGCCTTCTCAGTTTCAAAACGGGCACCACCCAAAGTCTAAAAATTTAGCGGGACAAAACATCCACGGATCGTTGTGCCCCGTTTAGCGTGGACGTCTACGCTGAAGGCATACGTGCACGCGGGCGGCTTCCCCTTTTTTTGATAAAGCTGCCGAGGAACGTGTCGCACGCAAAGGTAAATCTCAACTTCTCGCTTGAGATCGTCCGTTCGCAAAATGAGGTTGATTAATATGTTAATACTCCGTCGAAGCATCTCTGGTGGGCAATCTTTCAAGTTTTTCGCTTTCGTTTTCTACCGGTC
>JACCYN010000048.1 GCA_013696465.1 Pyrinomonadaceae bacterium | reverse complement strand
TTCGACCTTGAGACAGGAATGGCGACAGATGCTGCTCAAATAGTGTCCGCGCCTTCTCGCGATCAACGTCTCGCGAGCCTGTGATCATTATGGAGCTTTTGACTGACATAGAATCAGAAACCAGCGGCCTAACGACCAAGCTCACGCGCCGCCGGAAGCCGAAGCGAGGAACGAGCGCAGGATGTATGCGGTCGGGTGCAGCGCCTTGTTCGGCGGCTTGTTGGTTCACTTTGGAGGTAGGAGCTTAGTAACTCGCTCGTCCCATTGGGCAATAAGTTCATCCATGGGCAATAAGTTCATCCATCGGCTCCCACCCTGAAAAGTAATCGTATTCTTCTCCATCTTCATATACACCCTTCTCGGCTTCTCGATAAAAAACTACCCGTTCATCAGGCAATATAAATTTCTCGGCTTTACCCTGATAAATCGTAACTTTCGTATCCATCACCATTAAGGTCGCAGCAACCGAGAATAAAGCACAATTCGGGGTATTGTTTTGATGCCTCCAGAATCTCATCATCGGGGATGTAATTCTTGGTCTGAAAACTGTATTTAATTTCTATCCAGTCTTCTTTCCATTCGTTTGGCCCTTCGATTACTATATCCATCGGTTCGCCACCGCTAAACCCTGCACCTTCTGGCATCACATCAAATTCCGACAGCGTGGGCAGGTCGAGAGCTATTTCCATGAAAGCTTCAACATGGCTTTTACGCCCGCGAATAACTATTTGGTCATCAACCCAATTGCCCATAAATATTTGTCTCCGCGTTTTTGCTTCCCACTAAGCCGCGCGCAAGCCGCCTAACGCTGAAATTGACCCGCCGCCCGCGAATAGCATTCAAGCATGGGCGCGAGGAAGCATCATGAAAGGAATGCTACCGGGCGGTCGGGTCGAATGACTTATTGGGCGGCGCCTTTAGGCAGAACCACGCCCGCTACACTTCTATATTAGCGATTATGATACTGACATACTTTCAACTACCTCGTACAAATGAGCATCGAACTTTGCAATTTCCATAATAGGCTTCATGTGCGCAGTAGCTTCAGGATTTTTAAGCATCGCCACAAAATCCTCAGGACTACGCCACTGAGCATAATTCGCAACCCGCACGCCGTCTGTGCTCTTATGAATGTTAGCCGATACGAAGCCGGACAAATTCTTCATTGTCTTTTCCGTAGCTTCTACGAGCATATCCACCAATCTTTGCTGGTTCTCCGGCTCAACTGTAAAGACGTTGATGAGCGTAACAACTTTATTGTCTTTCGAGATTGTAATCATCAGGTTTTCTTTCAATATTGGCATTTTCGACGCTCAAGATACCACACAAGCGGTCTCAAGTTTTTGCCCGACGTACATTCAAGCGAGCCGCCGCGCATCCAACTACGGTACGTCCTAGTTTTGCGGTTGAAAGCCGCGCTATTTACGGTCGGCTGCATGGCATCGTTAGGCTGCCCTGTTAAATCGACGGAGTCAGCTTTAGTGTTTTTTGTGATAGATTGACTGCGCTGGTTGGTGTTGCCAAATTCGCAAAAGAAAGTGGCTATACTCGACCCGAGGCGGATCAATTATTTGAGTTGTGGTCGGATTTATACGAAAGAATTAACGAAGCTATTTTGTTTAAGAATGAATAGGCGGGAGAATTAAAAAAGCCCGGCGCAGGAGCCGCCGAGCTTTTAATATATTCGATTTTAATCTTCTGAATCGTCTTCCGATTTCTTAAACTTTTTCGATTTTATCAAATTATCCGCTTCGATTTTTAGTACTTCCGAGATAAGGAATCGAAGGGTCTTTTTTGCTTTACCTAAATATTGCCGATTTAATTTATCTATTCCACATTTATTGTGATACACGGCACTAGGCGAAATATCCCACCTTTTTTGCTAAGTTCTTAGGTGAGATGTACTTTACATCTACCGTTTCCATATTCAAAGATCACGCTGACCGTTTTCAGCGGACGGGCATAATCTCATTAAGTTAATTAATCGTCAATAGAAAAATTCAGGCGGGAAATAGGTGCCAACAAAGCGCCAAAAGTTCAAAAAGGCAAAATTATATTGAGTGAAAACAACAAAAAATGTCCCCCCTCCGGCATCAAATTTCTCGACAATCCTTAACAGCATTGTTCCTCCATTTGCCCCCTTGATCACCGAGGCGGAAGACCGGCAAAGCAACTCGCCTGATCGCTCTCGCAACATTACCGCTTGACAAAACGTATAGATACTTGTATATGTATTAATCGCTATTCCGAAACGATTATGGACATCAATCAATTTCAACGCATTGCCAAGGCTTTAGCCGATCCGCGCCGCTTCGAGGTGCTTGAGGTGATCGCGGCGGGCGGCGAGATGTGCTGCGGGGCGGTGGTCGAGCGCTTCCCCGTCGCGCAAGCGACGATCTCGCACCATCTGAAGGAGTTGACCGATGCCGGACTCGTCGAAACGCGCGCCGAGGGGCAGTTCAAATACCTACGCGCGCGCCCTGAAGTTTTAGCCGAATACGTCGAACAACTCAACGCCCGCATCGGATCGCAACGCAAAAAGTCGGGCAGCCGGGCGGTGGCAAGCAGCCCTAAGCGCACGGCGAAAGTATAATCAAACCACTTCGGCGACAAATTTTCAAGATATTTATATAGATAATTGTACATATATACAATCTCGAAGGTTCATGAGAATAAGGAGGACGAGGTTATGATGGGGGGTAACTTTGAATTGACGCCGGGAATGCAGTGTTGCCTCAGGTGCGGGCGCGTGCTGACTGACCGCGCGCTGCACGACTTGATCGAAGACTCGGTGCTTCAGGCCATCAGCGTCCGCCACCCGGAATGGGTGGCGGCGGATGAAGAGTGCCGACCTTGCGTTGACGAGTATCGCCGCCTGCTCAACGACCGCCAGACACGCTTCGAGAGATTGCGGGAAGAATCGAAAACGCGCTGGCCCTTGTGGGTAAGTAGAATGTTCGGCAAGACGCGCGGGGAATCTCACCTCGCGCCGCTCCGTTGATTGAACGGCGCGAAGCGTTTTTAAGAATTCAGAAGAACTAAGGAGAGACAATGAGCGAACATGTTAAAGAAGTGAATGATGCGTCTTTTGAAAGAGACGTATTGCACGCGAAGCAGCCGGTGCTGGTGGACTTTTGGGCGCCGTGGTGCGCGCCGTGCCGGATGATGGCGCCGGTAGTTGAATCTGTCGCCGAGCAGTACGGGGAGCGCGCTGCGGTGGTTAAGATCAATGTAGACGAAAACCCGTCCACGTCGCAGCGATACGGCATCAAAGGCATCCCGACGTTGATCCTCTTCCACGAAGGTAAGGAAGCGGAGCGGATCGTCGGGGCGACTTCAAAAGAATCACTCGCGCGCTTATTTGAAAAACACACGAGCGAAGCGGAAGTTTAACCTTCGGGTGAGGTGAGAGATGAAGGCGATCAGATTTCACGAGTTCGGCGGGCCGGAAACGCTGAGGGTTGAAGAAGTTGAAAAGCCGCAACCGGGCGCGGGCGAAGTGTTGATGCGCGTCGCGGCGGCTGGCGTCAACTACGCCGACACGATGCTGCGCAATGGCACTTACTTTTTCAGGCCGCCGCTGCCGTTCACGCCCGGCTTCGAGGCCGCCGGGACAATCGAGGCAGTCGGGGCGGAAGTTGACGGCGTGCGCGTCGGGCAGCGTGTGATGACTGCCTTGCAGAGCGGCGGTTACGCGGAGTATGCGGTTGCGAGCGCGGAGCGGATTGTGCCCGTTCCCGAAAATTTGGACTTCAGCCAAGCGACGGCGTTGCTCGTGCAAGGCTTAACCGCGCTCGGACTGCTCAAAGGTTTGCGCGCCGGGCAGACGGTGCTTATCCACGCGGCGGCGGGCGGCGTCGGCTCGCTTCTCGTGCAACTCGCCAAGCACAAGGGCGCGCGTGTGATTGGCACGGCGAGCACAAAGGAGAAACTTAAGATCGTCGAAGGCTTGGGCGCGGACGCGCGGGTGAATTACACCGAAGCGAACTGGACAGAACAAGCGCTTGCGGCGACCGGCGGCAAAGGAGTTGATCTGTTGATCGAGATGGTCGGAGGCGACATAGGCGGCCGTAACGTCGAGTTGCTGGCAGCGGGCGGGACGATGATCGTCTACGGCGCGGCGAGCGGCAAGGACTTCTCAGTATCGGCGCTCGGCTTGATGAGCAAAAACCTGACGGCGAGAGGCTACACGCTTTACAGCGAGTCGCCGGAGATGCTGGCGGAATTCACGCGCGAACTTATGTCGCACGTCGAAGGGGGTCGGTTGCAAATAATGGTGCAGGAGTTTTCGCTCGCAGACGCGGCGGAGGCGCACCGCGCGGTTGAGGGCAGGCGGACGACCGGCAAAGTAGTGTTGACGGTTTGAAGCAAAAAAAGAAACGAACAGTTGAAGCATTACGGATTCATCGGGAGGGAGTAAAGGATAATGAAGACACGGCAATTAGGCAGAAGCGGATTAGAAGTTTCGGCATTGGGGCTGGGGTGTATGGGTATGTCGGAGTTTTACGGCAGCTCTGACGAGCGGGAATCAATCCCCACCATTCACCGCGCGTTGGAGTTGGGCGTTAACTTTCTTGATACCGCCGATATGTACGGCCCCTTCAAGAACGAGGAATTGGTGGGGCGTGCGATCAAAGGTCGGCGCGATAAGGTTGTGTTGGCGACGAAGTTCGGCAACATGCGCGGCGAGGACGGCAGCTTTCTCGGCGTCAACGGGCGACCTGAGTACGTGCGCCAAGCGTGCGAAGCTTCTCTGCGCCGCCTCGACGTGGAAGTTATTGATCTCTACTACCAGCACCGCGTTGACCCGAATGTGCCGATTGAAGAGACGGTCGGAGAGATGAAGCGACTCGTTGAGGAAGGCAAGGTTCGCTACCTCGGACTCTCCGAAGCGGCCGCGGAAACCATTCGTCGTGCGCACCGCGTGCATCCTATCGCCGCGCTTCAAACCGAATACAGCTTGTGGAGCCGCGACCCCGAAGACGGCTTGCTCGAAGTGTGCCGCGAACTCGGCATCGGCTTTGTGGCTTACAGTCCGCTGGGACGCGGCTTTCTCACCGGACAAATCAAAAGCTTCGACGATTTAGCGGCGGACGATTACCGTCGCCTCAGCCCGCGCTTTCAGGGCGAGAACTTTGACAAGAATCTCGAACTCGTCAAACGCATTGAAGAGCTTGCAGCGGAAAAGAATTGCGCTCCGGCGCAACTCGCGCTCGCGTGGGTTTTGGCGCAAGGCTCTGACATCGTGCCGATTCCGGGCACCAAGCGGCGCAAGTATCTCGAAGAAAACGTCGGCGCGATTAAAGTGGAAATTACGCCGGAGGAACTTAAACGCATTGACGAAGTTGCGCCGCGCGGGGCGGCGGCGGGCACCCGCTACCCGGAAGCAAGCATGGCGGCCGTCAACCGCTAAGATAAGCATGGGGTCATCTCATCAACCGTGAGAATGTAAACCACGAAATTACGCGAACCCGCACTAAAAACTTTTCGTGCTCCTTCGTGTGATTTCGTGGTTCATCTCTTCTCATTGATCAAACCGCCACCGGAATGTCGCTTCCAATTTGTTTTATGCTCCAAACCAAAGTATAATTCACAAACATTTCAACCCACCGTCACCTCCCCGTAATAACCAAAGTGTAGAAATGTAGAAGTGTTGCTCGAAAGCGATGCGAGCACATCCTTAAAGTTGCTCCCACGCCGACGAGCATTGTTAGCAGGGAGATGTGTGTCTGCCCTGCGGCGTTCGGGTACGGCATTGGAATCAAAATGGCATTGATAATTTATAGGTAGGTGGATGGAAAAGAGAATGAGGGATGGAAATTATGTTTGAACCAATGATCATGTTACTGCTTGGCACAGGGCTGGCAGTAGCCGCAGCAAAAATACGTAGACTAAGGAACGACACTCGGAAATAGAATTCCAAGAAGCAACACGCGAATACCTAAGATTAAAAGGCGTAAACTTGAGAGGTTTACGTCTTTAATCATTTAGGATAGTAATATCAGAGAAGGAGTTTGAATGTTTTCGAGAGCTATGGGCTGGCAGTTGAATCAGGACAAGCTGGAAGTGAAGTTTTTATTATTTTTGCTGTACTACGTGAAGCTGCGGTTAAGATTACTGTTCGGGCTTCATCGCACATTCCGTCCGGTAAGTCTCGCTTGGCGTTGGCAATATTGGCAAGACAGGCGGCTACAGAGATGGCGAAAATTCTAACGTTCCTCACGGACTCATATAACTGACGGCGGCGCGAAGCATCGTTACATGCTGCGATGAGAGTTTCAAGGTGGTTAAGCCGAGTTTGATCGTCACGACCTTAGCGTTTGCGATCCGCAGAAAAGTGTCGAAGGGGACGACCGCCGCCATGGATTCGATAAAGACGCCTTTTTGCGATTGCTTTGAATACTGCGTTTCGCCTAATGGAAGCGGTTGAGCGTCGGCCGTGACGGTGAGCTTGCGCGCTGTTTCGTATCTGCTCACGTTCGACGATGAGAACGAAATAAAAATCAAAGCGATTTCTTTCGGCCTCGCCCTCGCCTTGCCTTTGTGCGATGTGATTGCGCTCAGACGCAACTCTTCGTGTCGCCTGCTAACGAGCACGAAAGGGTTAAGGACGATTGTGGTCGTGTCTTTCGCTTCGTCGTACTTTACTTGAACTTGTTCCGCTCTGCTCTCTTGCGCCGCCCCCGAAGATGCGAAACCGAAGAGCAATAAGATCAAGCAGGATACGCAGCTGCGCGCACGTCTGAAACCTGAAACGAAACTCGAATCTTCATAAAAGTCTTTCATAATTACACCGCCAAATTTACGACAATGACTTGCCTGACCCGCGATGTGTGCCAACACACACACGCGAGCGCACGCTCTCCGGTTCTTATTCTAAAACGAAAGGGCTACTGATTTGAAACGCCGGAAGAATTCAGAGGCTGTCTCTCCGACGGGCGTTCGGCGAAAAGACATTCGTAGATGACATGGTAGAGAGAGCCATCAGGACTCTCGTTCATCTTGTGGGCGATGTAGATTTCGTCGAAATTAACTTCGACCAACGCAGACAGAACATCAGAAGAAATGTGGTCTTTGTCGAAGCTAACTTCAACAGGTGTAGATGGAGTGTTTGAAGCAGTGGCTGCTTGAGTGCGCACGTTTCCCCTCCCGCTAAAGACAATAAGACACTTGAAGCATCTGCGCGGGGGGGCCGCGATCAATTGCCGTTCACTCGGCGCACAGTAGCACAAACGATTTGCAGGAACAACGATTTTCTTCACTGAACCGAAGCGTTTAGCAAACGCGCGAGTGCGCCGACGCGCAACTTCGCATCCATTACGAAGTTGCGCGCGGAATGATTGGTTAGTTTTGAATGAAGCGAAGAATGCGCTTCTCCGCATTTACACGCTTCGTGTCGCGGTCGCGCTTTTTTCGTCGCTCACACGAATCGCCGGTTCATCGAGTTGTTTCATGCCACTCTCGTTGCGAGCAAAGCGCATCGTCTCGTCCTCCTTACTCGTTGTTCGCCACAGCGAAGCGATCAGCAAACCCGTGCTGAGAAGAAGCGCGCCAGCGACGACCGGGTGCAGCGAAGCTTGTGTGTAAACGCTCGACTCCGAAACGTAGCCTTGATATTCACCGCGCTCCTTTAATCCGAACGTCGGTGCGTGCAGTGCGTCCTGTCGTCGCCGCGCCGGTTTACCCGATTTCTGCTGACTGTTGAAGATGCTCGTCGCCATAATTTTATCCGCCACGCGCGGGGCGTAATTCCCAAGCGCCGAGATAAACTTGCCGCCCCCGCCGACGAACACATCGCGCTCAGGCTTTTCGGCGCAATGCAGAATGGTTTCGGCGACCGTCTCCGGCGCGTAGATCGGCGGCGGCAGACTCGGTTCCTGCTCCATGTAGTTCTTCGCGTGCTGCGGGTAAGGAGTGTTGATCGCGCCCGGCTTAACGAGCGTCACAGAAATGGACGCGCTTCTTTCTTCAAGTTCCATACGAAGCGCGTCGGTGAAACCTTTGACGGCGTGCTTCGACGCCGAGTACATGCCTTGAATCGGAATTGCGCGGTCGGAGAGCGTGCTTCCGATGTTGATGATCGCGCCTCCGTATTTTCCGTCGCGGCGGTGCAGATGGCGCGCCGCCTCCAGCGAGCCATAGACTACGCCCCAGAAGTTCGTCTCAAACAAGCGGCGATGGTCTTCCGTCGAAACGTCCGCCATCCGCCCGTAAACGGAAACGCCCGCGTTATTCACCCACGTGTCGAAACCGCCGAAGGCTTCTTGCGCGGCGCGCGCGATCTGGCGCACGTCTTCTTCATTGCCGACATCCGCAACCACGTAGACGCACTCGCCGCCTTTCTGCGCGATCTCGTCCGCAAGCTTGTGCAGCGCGTCTTTGTTGCGCGCCGCTAAGACAAGACGCGCGCCGCGCTCGGCCGCCATTCTCGCCGTTACCAAACCGATGCCTGACGATGCGCCGGTGATCACGAGCACCTGCTTCTTAAGTTTTTTAAGTTTCACTTCAACCCCTCCTCGCGTAAACGGAAATTTTTGCTCTTTTACGTTGTAAGTATGTTCAAGCTTTTCGGAAATTCATCTTTAACAGTGCTAAGCCCGAAATGCAATTATAAAACCTTGACCGCTTAGTTTCACCCCTTCGTGCGTTTTCGTAAGTTTTCCCTAAACTCATTCATCAGCCCCTTTCGACAAATAAAAAGGGGAGCCTGCAAAGACTCCCCGAAGGATGCGGTTGCGTTCTTAAGTTAGAAGATAAACTTGACAGCGAGCTGCACGTTGCGCCGCTCAAGCGTGGCCCCATCCGTCACGCCGCGCTGAGCGGGCACAAAGCCGTTTTGCACAAACGCGCCGCCGTAGTTGGTGTACAGGTTTGCATGGTTGAAGATGTTGAAGACCTCGGCGCGGAGCTGAACGCTCGTGCCTTCCGTGATTCTGATCCTTTTGTAAACGCTCATATCAATGTTGTAGAAGCCGGGGCCGCGAAACTCGTTGCGCCGCGTCATCCCGGCGGGGAACGGCCCGAAGTCGTAAGTGTTCGTGATGGGGTTGCCGGGAACCGGCGTGAAGCGCCCGGTCAAAGGAATGTAAGTGTACTCGTTCGGCTCGCCCGTCGGCGTCGGATTGCCGGGCCCGCTTCTTTCGATTGCGCCGTTCGGCAGCAGGCGGGCGCAGAGACCCGGTTCGCTGCTCGGACGCGAGCAATCAAAGACCGTAAACGGGTAGCCAGTTCTGACATTGACGATCCCGTTGAGGCTGAAGCCGCCGAGCAGGTTACGAAGAACACGGTTCTCAAGGTTATTGAAGAACGGAATCTCGTAGTTGAAACTGCCGACGAAGCGATGGCGAATGTCGAAGTCCGCATTACCGTAATCGAGTTGCGGATCGAACGAATCGGTGAAGCCCGTGTAGAACGTGGGCGCCGTCGCGCTGAACACGTTGCTGAGATTGTCCTGAGTCTTCGAGAACGTGTAACGGGCGCTGAAGGTTAGTCCCGTGCTGCGGAAATTGTTGCTGTCAAACGAGGCGGTCAAGGCGTTGTAGTTTGATCTGCCTTCGTTGCCGCGCGTGTTGATGTTTGAAATACGGCCGTTAAGGCGATTGCTAAAGCCACCGGCGGCAGACGGCGTTGTGCTGCCAAGATAGACGAGTCCTGAGCCGCCGCGATTGATGTTAGTGAGCGAATACAAGTCGCGCCCGGCCGAGCCGGAGTATTCGAGCGAGACGACTGAATTGCGCGCCAACTGACGCTCTAGTGCCACGCTATAGAAGTTGGCGTAAGCGTTCTTGATGTTCTCGTCAATGTGACGCGCTTGCACGAGACCGAGCGTGCGCGACGGGCCTGTTCCGGCGAACGGCCCCAAATTGTCCGCGAAGAGCGGAAGCGTCGCAACATCCCCCGGAGCGTTGAGGCTCACAATCGCGTAGTTCGGCGGGTTGAACGCGATGTTGTAGGTGACGTTGCCGAAGTTGCGCTCGTAAGCGAGGCCATAGCCGCCGCGCAAACTCGTCGTGCCATCGCCGAACACGTCCCACGCGAGGCCAAAGCGCGGAGCGAAGTTGTTCCAGTCAGGGTTATAAACTCCGCCGACCGGACTATCGGGCGCAACCTGAAAACCTCCGTTACGAATCTGCTCGAAGATGCTGCTGCCGGGTCCGTAGTAGAAATTCGAGTCGAGGTTTGGGTTCTTGTTGTGCTGCACTCCGTAGTACTCATAACGCAATCCGATGTTCATCGTCACGCGCGGGTGAATGCGAATCGAGTCATTGGCGTAAACGGCAAACTCGTTATAAAGATTCGCGCGTGAGAAGCTCGGCGCGCTCACGGGAAGCGTTACCTGCTCTCCCGGAAACCTGCCGCCCGGATCAATCGCGCCATTGAAGGAAACGATGTTGCCGGTAACAAGGTTGCCGAGCGATTCAGGATTGTTGTTGCCGAGACCTTGAACCGAATTGAGAAATGCGCCGAAGGTGTGGTTGTCTTGGATATAGACGTACTGACCGCCGAAGCGGAAGTTCTGCTTGCCGCGCGTGTAGTTGAAGTCTTGGTTAACTTGCCCGACGTTCTGCGAATCGAACGACGGGATAGCGCTGCCGGGCGAGAACGGTAAATAACCCGGAAGACCGACGTTGACGCCGGAGAGCGAAACGGCGCGACCCGCGTTGAGGTAAAGCGACGGGGTGGGAGACTGTTCGCCGAGCGGCTGCCCGGAGTTGAGACGATTATAAGCGAGCTTCGTTTGCGAGATGAAGTTCGGCGTGAACTGGTGAGTCAAATTAAGAACCGCATTCTGGTTGAAGCTCGTGAAGCCGGTGGCGAATCCTTGGTACGGGCTGAAAGCCTGCGTGCCTTCGGCGTTCACCTGATCCTCTAAAGCGTAACGACCGTAAAGCTGTGTGCGGTCGCTGATGTTGTAGTCAACGCGCACCACCGTCTGATAGGTGTCCTGCGGAGTGCCGCCGCCCAAGTCTCTGGGCGAAGAGTAAACAACTTCGCCGAAGGCCGGGAGGTTAGGGGCGAGCGCGGAGAAAGCGTTTGCGGGGAAAGGCGTCGTCGGCGTGGTGTTAAGCGCAACAACTTGGCCGACGGTGAAGACTCTGCCGCTGATCGGCGAAGAGGTTTGGAAGTTGCTGAAGAAGTTGCGCGTCGTCGCCGAAGTCGCGGCGAGGAACTGCGGGGTCGGCACGAAAGCGATGCGGCTGCCGCCGCTACGCACTTTGATCAACTCGGTGCCGCTGAAGAAGAACAGCTTATTCTTCACGATGGGGCCGCCGACCGAATAGCCAAACTGATTGCGCGTGAAGACGCCGCGCTCGATGCCGCGCGCGTTGTTATCGAAGCCGTTCGAGGCAAGACGCGAGATGCGGTTGAAGATGTACGCGGTGCCGTTAAACTCATTCGATCCGGCGACGGTCGCCACGTTGACGATGCCGCCTGAAGCACGCCCGTACTCCGCCGAGAAGTTCGAGGTGATCACGCGAAACTCCTGCACGGTGTCGAGCGGCACGTTGGTGCCAACAGTCGCCGAAAACAATGCTACGTTCTCTGCGCCGTCAAGCAAAATGCTCGTGCTTGCCGCGCGCTGTCCGTTGATGTTGAAGCCCGCTCCACCGCCGTTCGCGTTAGCGCCGCCCTCCGCATTAGGCACGACGTTACCGGAAAGCCCGACGAGGTCATACGGGTTGCGCGTCAGAGTCGGCAGGTTACGCACCTGTGTTTGCGAAACGACGTCGGAGAGCTGCTGGTCTTGCGTGTTGATCTCGACGCCGCCGCTGCCGACCACTTCGACCGTCTCGCCCGGTATGCTCGTCACCTGACCGAAGTTGATGTCTAAAGTCGGACGACCGCCAACCGTCACTTGCACTCTCTGCCCGGTCGTCGCTTGGAAGCCGGTGCCCGTAGCTGTGATCTCGTAAACGCCGGGTTGCAAGTTTGTCACAATGTAGTTGCCGTCATCGCCCGTCGTGACGGTGCGCTCGGCGCCTGTGTCAACTGATCTGACGGTGATGGTTGCACCGGCGACCAACGCGCCTTGCGGGTCGGTGACGGTGCCGTTGATCTGTCCGGTCTCTTGCTGCGCCAGCACCGCGCCCGCGCACAAGACGAGCAGAAGCAAAGTTGTGAAAGTACGACTGACGCTCGCCGCAAGCCTGCGCTTAAATGTATGTATCATGTAGAACCTCCTCAAGATTGAACCTCAATGTGCGCGCGTCGCAGCGAATAACATGGTTTCACTTTCCAAGAATTTGGAGAGCTTTATTGAGTTAAGTAGCCGATCTAAGCCGCATGACGGCGCGCAACTTCTTCAGCGCAAGGTGTGTGCCGCGCGATCGAGTCGGGGTGTAAATGACGGGCGGTAAACGCTTGATTGCCGTGGAGAATTTAGATTCAATAAAAAACTATTGATGTATTTGGATCGCGATCTGAATTCTCGAACACTTGTTTCGGCGCGCGTCTCCACAAAATCGGAAATGCCGAATGTTCACTTCGCAGGCAGGGAAACTTTAACGCTTTGATGTGAAGCGTGGTGAGAGATTACGATTCGTGTTGAAGGCGGATTGCCGGAGAATGACGGAAGCGCGGAGGTTGAAAACTTAAGAAACTTGATCGAAGAAATGCAGCAGTTGATCGCGGTAGCTGCGTGAGAGCGTCAGCTCCGTGCCGTCGTGAAGGATAACCGCGTAGTCGCCGCTAAAGAGCGGTTGCAGTTCCTTGACGCTTTCGATCTGGACGAGCGACGAACGATGGATGCGCAGGAATTTATCGGGATCAAGCTTGGCTTGCAAGTTGTTCATCGTCTCGCGTATGAGGTGACTCTCGCCGTGCGTGTGCACGCGCACGTAGTTACCGGCGGATTCGATGTAGGTGATCTCTTCAACGCGCAGGAAGAAGACGCGCCCCGAAGTTTTTATCACAAGTCGCTCAAGGTACTTCGGCGCTTGCTTGAGATGCTCGATGAGAGACGTGAGGCGTTTGTCTAATTCACCCGCGCGCCGCTCTCGAATCTGTGCTTTGGCGCGCTCTAAAGATTTAGCGAATCGCTC
>JACCYN010000379.1 GCA_013696465.1 Pyrinomonadaceae bacterium | reverse complement strand
GCCCGCGACACGTCAGAAGCTCAAACAAGCGTTTGAGCATTACATAGTTATGTCCGTGAAGATGAATCGGGAAGAGCAAGCCAACCGGCTGCAAAAACGTTTGTCAGAAATTCTTAGCTCTTCTACTAATAATTCAACAGACGGAAGCACCCCTTTGAATGTTGACGGAACGGTTGCGGGCGGCGTGCTGACGGGAAGAGCGCTCGCTAAGTTTGCACCCGCCTATCCACTTGGCGTGCGCATATCTGGAACTGTGATAGTTCAAATTACCGTTGATGAAACCGGAAGAGTAATCAGCGCGAAAGCGGTTAGCGGCCCTCAAGAGTTAAGGCAAGCTTCAGAGCAGGCGGCTAGGCGCTGGCGTTTCACCCCGACGGAGTTAAGCGGGCAGGCTGTCAAAGGTAACGGGCGTGATAAGTTTCAACTTTGTGCCTTGATATGCCGCCGCGTACGCTTGAAAAATTATGCGAGCCGTGTTGCAGCGCGTGACAAGCGCGAGCGTAAAAGTTGAAAATGAAATGGTCGGCGCAATCGAGTCGGGTTTGCTTGTGCTGCTGGGTGTGAAGGACGATGATACAGAAAGGGACGCGGAGCATCTCGTCGAAAAGATCGCGGGCTTGCGCGCGTTTAACAATAACGAAGGGCAGATGAACAGGTCGATTGTTGACGTGGGCGGGGCGTTACTCGTCGTATCGCAGTTTACGTTGTACGGTGATATGAGGCGCGGGCGGCGGCCGTCGTGGAGCGAGGCGGCAGCACCGGAAAGAGCTGAACCTTTGTATGATGCGTTCGTGCGGATGGCGCGGGAGAAAATCGAAAAAGTTGAGACGGGCAGCTTTCGGCGGATGATGCAGGTTGAGCTTGTCAACGACGGCCCGGTGACGATCTTGATTGATAGTCGAAAAGTTTTTTAGAAATTATGTGCGGAGGGGTTTAGTGGAAGAAAATTTTGTGAAGTTCGGTTTGAAGAATCCATTGAGAAACGGCGCGCGCGTGTGGTCTTTCGTGATGTTGCTCGCGCTGGTGTGTTTGCTCGCGGCGTGCAACGCGAATCAAACGGCGACGCGGGATTTCGATGAAGAAGGTGAGGATGGAATTGATCAGTCGCTTATCAAACGCGGCGTTGCACCGCAGCCGGACGCGGAGGTGGCAGTGATTGATACAAATTATTACGGGCAGATCGTCGTTGAGCTTTACCCGAATCTTGCGCCGGAGGCGGTGAAAAGATTGAAGCAACTTGCGGGCGAAGGATTTTACAACAACCAGACGTTTCACCGGATTGACCCGGAACTCGGAATTATTCAAGGCGGCGATCCGCTCTCGAAAGACAATAACCCGGCGAACGACGGGTCAGGCGGATCAGATCGCCCCGATCTGACGGCGGAATTTAGCGACGTGCCTTTCGAGCGCGGCACGCTGGGCGCGGCGCGCTCAGCTTCACCGAATTCAGCCAACAGTCAATTCTTCATTACTACCAAACGCCAACCCGCTTTCAATCAGCGTTACACCGTTTTCGGCCGCGTCATCAAAGGTATGGATACAGTTGATGTGATCAGCAGTGCCCCGGTTGCAGAAGGAACTGAGCGTCCGGCCGATCCGATTGTAATAAAGAGCGTTACCCTGCAACCGCGCAGCAATTTTCTCGGCGCGCAAGTGCGGTAATCACAAAAGAAGAGGGCGACCATTTGAGTCACCCTCTTTAGAATTTAATCAACCCACAAAATTAGATCGAATCATCTTCTGTCTTTGAGCGCGGATCGAGTTCAAAACGCTGGCGGTCGCGGCGGTCAATCTTGTCAATGAATTCCAACTCTTCGTTGTCTTCGTAAGTAACGCCGATGGCTTGCGCGTTTTCTTCGGTGTCGGATTGATCGGGCGTCGGGTTGTCGCCCGCGACTGATTCCTCGCCGCTACCGTTCACGTCTTCCCACGTCGCGTCAATGTCGCCGCCCGCATCGCGGGGCGAAGCGGCCGTGTTTTCGCGCAGACGGTCGGCGAGCATGTCGGGGTCTTTTGGTGCGCGCGCGATCTCTTCCTCCATAAACTGCTCGATCTCCGGGTCGGGCACGAAGTTCGGATCGTTGCTCAGATATTCGAAGTTCTCCGGTCGCTTCTTCGGCATTCGCTTATAACTCCTTGAAACCAACTCCAAGCGGACGCACGGGAAAAGCTTTCGGTGCTTCGCGCGGGACACAGGTTTCGACGCTTTGTTCGTTTTATTGTGCGCGGAAAATATAGCAAATCAACTTGCGGCGGGCAAATTCTTTCCGCTTGTCATAGCGGAGCGATGTCTTTTCAAAGGGTCGCTTGACGTTTGGCGAGTGCGCCCCGTAAACTAAAACTTACAGAAATAAAGTGATTAGCTTCGATCAATCGCTTGCACGCTGACGCTTTTGAACTGCCAATCATCGCTTCCCGCTCGTTGTTTGTGGCTGAAGAAGTTGAGGCTCACCAGTTCGCTTAAATCTTATGACACACAACCTTTTTAATTCACAGCAAGAGTTTGACGCCGGAGGTGGACGCAAAGGCGAGTTTTACAGTTTGCCGCAACTCGAACAGGAAGGACTCGGCCGCGTCTCGCGTCTGCCCGTCAGCATTCGCATTGTGCTCGAATCCGTGTTGCGCAATTTCGACGGCAAGAAGGTGACGGAGGAGAGCGTGCGCCAACTCGCCGCGTGGGGGGCCGCAGATGAGCGCACAAACGAAATACCGTTTATCGTTGCGCGCGTGTTGCTACAAGATTTCACGGGCGTGCCGTTGCTCGTTGACCTCGCGGCGATGCGCTCGGTGGTCGCGCGTCTGGGGCGCGAGCCTGACATTATCGAACCGCTCGTGCCCGTTGACCTCGTGATCGATCACTCGGTGCAAGTTGATTTCTCAAGTTCAAACGATGCGCTGCGCCTCAACATGGAGATGGAATTTAAGCGCAACCGCTCGCGCTATCAATTCTTGAAATGGGGCACGCAAGCCTTCAACGGCTTTCAAGTGATCCCGCCCGGCATCGGAATCTGTCACCAAGTTAATCTTGAATATCTCGCCAAGAGCGTGATCGAACGCGACGGCACATACTTCCCGGATACGCTCGTTGGCACGGATTCGCACACGACGATGGTCAACGGACTCGGCGTCGTCGGCTGGGGAGTCGGCGGCATCGAAGCCGAAGCCGCGATGCTCGGCCAACCCGTCTACATGTTGACGCCGGATGTCATCGGCGTGAACGTGATCGGCAAGCTTCGTGAGGGCGTGACGGCGACCGACCTCGTGTTGCGCGTGACGGAGATGCTGAGGAAGGCGAAAGTGGTTGGCAAGTTCGTCGAGTTTCACGGTGAGGGGGCGGAAAGCCTGCACGTGACGGATCGCGCGACCATCGCCAACATGTCGCCTGAGTACGGCGCGACGATGGGCTTCTTTCCGGTTGACGAACAAACTTGCAAGTATCTGCTCGCCACAGGTCGCACGGAGGAGCACGTCGAAACGGTGCGCAACTATTACAAGGCGCAAGGCATGTTCGGCATTCCGCGCGCGGGCGAGTGCGATTATTCGACGGTGCTCGAACTCGATCTCGCCGAGATCACGCCGAGCGTCGCGGGGCCGCGCCGCCCGCAAGACCGCATCAATTTGCCTGACCTGCACGAGCAGTTCACCGATCTTCTTCAGAGACCGCAAGCGAAAGGCGGCTACAACATCGCGCCGAGCGAAGCAGGAAAGCGCTACCACTTCCGCATTGGACTTGACGCGGGCGAGATGCGACACCCGGTCGTCGGCGGGGGCGCACAGTCTCCCGAAACGATGCCCAACGTCGTCGCCACCGAAGCGGTTTCAGGACTCGGCTCACGGAGCACAAAGAACACGAACGCGCTCACCGAAATCGAGATGATGAATAATCGCCCGACGCCGACGCGCTTGGAAGATATTCCGGCCGAAGAATTTCCCAGCGCGACGGTCGATCTCGGTCACGGCGATGTCGTGATCGCGGCGATCACTTCGTGCACGAACACATCGAATCCGAGCGTAATGCTGGCGGCGGGGCTGTTGGCGAAAAAGGCCGTCGAACTCGGCTTGCAGGTGCGCCCGTCGGTGAAAACATCGCTCGCGCCCGGCTCGCGCGTCGTCACCGAGTATCTGGAAAAAACCGGCTTGCAGGAATACTTAAATCAAGTCGGCTTCAATATCGTCGGCTACGGCTGCACGACTTGCATCGGAAATTCCGGCCCGCTCGATCCGCGCATCGAGAACGCGATTACGCGCCACGACCTCGTCGCCGCCAGCGTCCTTTCAGGCAACCGTAATTTCGAGGCGCGCGTGCACCAATCGGTGAAAGCGAATTTCCTGATGTCGCCGCCTCTAGTCGTCGCCTTCGCGCTCGCTGGTCGTATCGGCATTGACTTGACCCGTGAGCCGATTGGCAAAGGCAAAAACGGCGAAGACGTTTTCTTGCGCGACATCTGGCCGACGCTCGAAGAGATCAGCAATCTGATGGGCGCGGCAACCGACCCGGAAACCTACCGTCGGCTATACAGCGAATTTGAAGAGCAGAATCCGCTCTGGAACGAAATCCCGGCGGTCGCGGGCGATGTCTATCAATGGGAGTCGCAGTCAACTTACATTCAAGAGCCACCTTACTTCGAACGCTTCAGCATGGAGGCGGGCGAAGTGTGCGACATCAGGGGCGCACGTCCGCTCGCCATCTTCGGCGATTCCGTGACCACCGATCACATCTCGCCAGCCGGGGCGATCAAGCCGCAGTCGCCCGGCGGACGCTACTTGCGATTGCGCGGCGTCGAGATCGAAGACTTCAACTCTTACGGTTCGCGGCGTGGCAATCATCAGGTGATGGTGCGCGGCACGTTCGCCAACGTGCGCATCAAAAACCTGATGGCTCCGGGAACAGAAGGCGGCGTCACCGTGTTGCAGCCGGTCGGCGAAGCGATGAGCATCTACGATGCTTCCGTGAATTATCAGGCAGCCGGATTGCCGCTCGTCGTGTTCGCCGGGCAGGAATACGGCACGGGAAGTTCGCGCGATTGGGCGGCGAAGGGCACGCGCTTGCTCGGCGTAAAAGCCGTTGTCGCGCAAAGCTTCGAGCGCATCCACCGCAGCAATCTCGTCGGCATGGGCGTGCTGCCGCTACAATTCAAAGAAGGTGTGAGCGCGCAAACCCTCAATCTCGACGGCTCGGAGACTTTCGATGTCGTCGGCTTGGAAAACAATCTCAAACCGCGTCAAGACGTGATGCTTGTCGTTCATCGAAAGGACGGCGGGGCGGAGGAAGTTCCCGTCACGCTTCGGATCGATACTCCGGTTGAGGTTGATTATTATCGTCACGGCGGCATTCTCCCTTATGTGTTGCGGCAACTGATCGCGCAGGCGGCTTAAGCGTAAAGTCGGAAGGGTTGGTGCGCAAACTTTAATTCTTGTGTGAAGACTGTAACGAAAAGCATTCGCCGTTCGGAAGTGAACCTTTGCGGCGAGTGCTTTCGCTTGTGACGGATGCTGACGTTAGTTTCAACTTTGTTCGGAGCGGGTTTGCTGTTCATCGTGGCCTACGATGTTTACGCTACGATTCTTCACGCCCGCGCCCGTGCCGGTCCTATCAGCGACAAACTAAATCGTGGTGTCTGGCGCGTCGCGCGCTTCGTCGCTTTTAAGTTTCCGCGCCCGCGCCGCCACCGCCTGCTGAACACAATCGGCCCGCTCCTTTTGCCGCTCCTGATCACCACCTACATCATTGCGCTTGTCATCGGTTTCGCGCTCATCTACCTGCCGCGAATGCCCGTCGAATTTAGCGTTGACAGGGAGGCGGTGAGTCCGGTGTGGATCGAATCAATTTATTTCAGCAGCGTCACCCTAACTACGGTCGGCTACGGAGACATCGTGCCGCGTAGCACGGGGATGCGACTAACCGCGCTGTTGGAGTCCGCGACCGGGATCGCGCTGATCTCTCTGGCGGTGACTTACTTGATCACGGTCTTCGGCGCGTTGGAGCGCAAGCGCGCCGTCGCGCTCTCTTTTTATCATCAGGCGGAAGAGGGCGCGGACGTTGCAGGCTTCATCGCGCATCATTTCGTCGGCGGGCGTTTCTACGGTTTAGAAAGCACGCTGCGGTACGCCGCGCGCGACATTCAAGGGCTTTCGGAATCGCACGCCGAACACCCCGTCATTCACTATTTTCATCCCGTCGAAGTTCATAAGAGTTTGCCGCGTGTGCTGTTTCTCGTGCTCGAAACGTGCGCCGTGATTCAATCGTGTCTCGACGCGGACGACTACATCGAGACGCACAGCCACCCGGAGGTGCGAATCTTGGAAGCGAGCGCGCACTACGTGCTCAATCAACTGATCGCTTCTCTTTGTTTGGAACGAAGCGCGGAAGAAAGTCATGCCGAAACGCCGTTTGAGGAATCGCGCCGCTGGAGACAACGCTTCAATGAGACGATGGAGCGTTTGACCGATGCTGGAATCAAGGTACGCCGCAACCGGAGAGCGGGTTGGGAGAAATACAGCGCGCGGCGAGAATCTTGGGAGCGCAAGCTTTATCTTTTCTCCGCTTACCTCGGCTACGATTGGGATGAGATTACGGGCGACCGCGATCTGCGTTACGCCGCCGATGAAGAGATGGAAGAGCCGCAGGTGGAAACGATAAACGCGGAAGGGTGAAGAAAAAGGAGACAGAATAAAAAGTGTTTTCATTCTGTCTCCTGACTTTCTTTTCTTCATTATGGCAAAAATGAGCTACGATTTTCTCTGCCAATGCGCATGTTGATGAGCCAGTGCAGCCAGCGCCACTGAAGCGCGCGCGGCGCGAGATATTCGCTAATGATTGACGCTTGTTCGCCGTTCGCGCCCGATGTTTCCAGTCGTGCTTCGCCTAAAAAGCGCAGGTAAAAGAAACTGCTTTCAAGCAAATGTCTTTGAGCCACATGCAACACGGCGGGCGCGCCCGATTCATCTTGAAACTCAATGCGTAACGCGCGCGGGTAGCGCAACCCAAAGAGATCGCGGCGCACGTCTTCGTGGATGAATCGCGCGTCGTGAGTGACAAGTTTGTTTCTGTGAACAACGAACAGGCGTGCTGCGCTTGAGCGTTCAAGGTCGCGTCCCGCATAGCGATAGAAAATCATTGTGCGCTCCCTGAAATGTGCGCGTCCCCATTGCCATTCGGAAATCGTCTGCGCCATCGGTCTTCGGTCGCGGTTGTGATCGTGATAGCCGGTGCCGCTAAATCGGTGTGCGCGGTTGCTGCTGTTTGAATCAAGCACGTTGAGCGTGCCGTTTACGTGGCAGCGCGGCGCAACCAAGTTCCATTCGTGCGCGGGAGGTGATGCGGAGCGGTGTGACTCGCGCGGACGCGGAGCGAGATCGCCTTCGACGACGCACCATTCGAGCGACGCCTGTAGTTTGCGCCCGCGCCGCATCGTCTCGTCTAGTTGCACACAATAACGAACTTCGCCATTTTGTCGCTCAAGGTGAAAACCGCTCGCGCCGATGCGACACTCTGGACTGCTCGTGCTCGCGGCGAACAATTCGGAAGCGTATTCGTTGACGAGGCGCAATCGAACCTTGCCATTTCTATACCACCAGACGGAGACGGCGGGAAACTGCGGAGGAGCGGAAGAATTATCTTTGCTTTGTGCGTTTGAAACTGCTTGATTGTAACGCGGCGAAAAGATGAAGTTGGTAAGGAAGATGACGACGAGCACATCGCGCCCGTCGTCGCTCGCAGCGTCGAAATACCACCATTCGTAAGCCCCGATCTCTTTGTCGTTATGCCACACGTCATCGGCGATGTTGGAGAATGGAATGAAATCTTCGCCCGCGCGCCCGAAGGTTCGGTTGTTGTTCACGCGGTGAAGGTTACAATCTAATCCTGCGAATTTCAAAACGAGAAAACTGCGCGCTTGGACAGAAACTTTCGCGTGGTGATAAAGTAATGGAAGCTTTAACGATCCAGTGAGCACATCAAGTACGTTTTCGAGGAGTTTCTTTTTATGTCTAGCGCGCAACAGACCACGACCGAAACCGTGAGACGCTATCAACTTTTCATTGACGGCAAATGGGAGGATGCCGAATCAGGCAAAACTTTTACGACGCCTAACCCGGCGACCGGCGAAGCGTTGGCCGAAGTCGCCGAAGCCGACAAAGCCGACGTGGATAAAGCGGTAAAGGCGGCGCGTCGGGCGTTTGAAGGCAAATGGTCGCGCATCAGCGCGCGAGATCGCGGACGATTGCTTTACAAGTTGGCGGGACTCATCGAATCGCACGCGAAAGAACTCGCCGCGCTTGAGACGTCCGACAACGGTAAACCGATCCGCGAATCATCGTTTGTTGATCTGCCGCAAGTCGTCGAAAATTTTGAATACTTCGCGGGCGCGACGACGAAGATCGAAGGCGAGACGATCCCCGTGCCCGGTCAGATGTTCAACTATACTCTGCGCGAACCCTTGGGCGTCTGCGGGCAGATCATCCCCTGGAACTTTCCGCTGCTGATGGCGGCATGGAAATTAGCTCCCGCGCTTGCCGCCGGAAACACAGTGGTCTTAAAACCCGCCGAGCAAACTCCGGTGACGGCATTGGAATTAGGAAAGTTAATCCAAGAGGCGGGCTTCCCCGATGGCGTCGTCAACATCGTGCCGGGCTACGGCGAAACGGCCGGAGCGGCGCTCGCTTCTCATAAGGATATTGACAAGATTGCTTTCACCGGCTCAACGGAAGTCGGAAAGAGAATCGCACACGCGGCGGCAGATAACCTTACGAAAGTCTCGCTCGAACTCGGCGGCAAAGCTCCGAACATCGTCTTCGCCGACGCCGACATCAACCAAGCCGTAAGCGGCGCGATGATGGGCATCTTCTACAATCAAGGGCAAGTGTGCTGTGCCGGTTCGCGTGTCTTCCTCCACGAGCGTATTAAGGACGAATTCCTTGATCGCTTCAAAGAGCGCGCGAGCAAAGTTAAGGTCGGCGATCCGATGGAGCAGACGACCTTGATGGGGCCGCAAGTTTCAGAGGAACAACTAAATCGCGTCGCTGCTTACGTTGACGTCGCGCGCGAGGAAGGCGCGACTGTTTTGGCGGGCGGCAATCGCTCCAACCTTGAAGGCAACTTGGGAAAAGGATTTTTCTTTCAGCCGACCATCTTCAGCGAAGTGCACAACACGATGCGCGTCGCGCAGGAAGAGATATTCGGCCCCGTTGCATCCGTGATCACGTTTAGCGATGAAGAGGATTTAATACGGCAAGCGAACGAAACCATTTACGGACTCTCCGCCGGAATCTGGACGAAAGACATCACGCGCGCGCATCGCTTCGCGCGCGAGATTAAGGCCGGAACAATCTGGATCAATACCTTCAACATTATGAACGCCGCCTCGCCCTTCGGCGGCTACAAGCAATCCGGCTACGGCCGCGAAATGGGCCGACACGCGCTCGAACTCTACACGCAAATTAAAAGCGTCTGGGTCGATCTCTCCGATAAGCCGATGGGCTGGTACGGGAAATAAGGAAAGATGTCAGGAGCCAGAAGACAGAAGTCAGAATGAAAATACTTCTTAGTCTGTCTCCTGACTCCTGTCTCCCGTTCTTCATCCTTCGTTTTCTCCTCTCCCGCATTGTGTTTCAAACGATAAAGGAGAAGCTATGTTTACGAACCGCAAATTCCTTGTTCTGCTTGTTCTCGCTTTAGCGATCTTTTCGACGGCTTGCCCGAATCGGACGAGCGTCGAAAAGATCAACGCCGATCCGGGTCGCTACCGAAACAGAGACGTGGCGGTGGCCGGGCGCGTTACGGACAGCTACGGCGTGCTTGACACGGGCGCTTACCAAATTGATGACGGCACGGGAACGCTCTGGATCGTCACGCGACGCGGCGTGCCCGCGCGCGGCTCTCGCGTCGGCGCGAAGGGGCGCGTCTACACGGGGTTTAGCTTTCAGGGAAGAAGTTTCGGAACGGTGTTAGAAGAACAGGACAGGCGCACGCGGTGATGCCGGGAAAGCAAAGCGCATCTGCGAATGAGCGATCAATTGTTCAATGCTTTGACGAAAGCTTTGCGCGCCTTCATGAAGACTCCTGCAAGCTAATCGCACTAATCTCAATTGAGCATCTTTATGTTCGCCCACGTCGCGCGGTGGAAGATGCGTTTCCACGTCGCGTTGCGGGCGGGCACGACGGACTACCTTCGTGTGGCGAAAACATTTTGCGCGCCGCGGCGGTCGTCGAGCAAACTTTCGGTGGCATCACCGCCAATCTCTGGGATGACCCCTTCGAGTGGACGCTACCTGAAGAACTCTCGACTCTACAGCGCGTGATCGAATACTTAAACGAGGTGGAAGCGACGCGGCGGAACGGCTTTGCTCTTATTAAAAATGATGAGGTGCTCGCCAAAGATGTCGCCCTTCCTTCGGGCGATGTGAAAACTTTGGACGCGCTCTTAATGGAGACGCTATGGCGCGCCGCGCATCATCAAGGGCAAGCGTTCGCAACCTTTAAGTTGTTTTCCGAACAAGCGCCGCCTCGCATCTGATGGATTTTACCCTTTGGGCGGTCGAATTTTCCGGCTGCTTTCTTCGTATGGACAGAAGCGACGCGCGTCGTTGCTATTTTACGGTCGCTAGCTGCTTCAAAGTGAAAAGCACCGTTTGAAGGATTGCCAAGTTTATGTTCTGCCCACATTGCGGACAGCAACAAATTTCCGATGAGGTGCGATTCTGTTCGCGGTGCGGTTTCGCGCTTGGCGGGGTCGCCGAATTAATCGCGCGCGGCGGAACGCTTCCGCAGGAAACGATTGAGACAGGCAAACCGCGACGCTCACCGCGCTACGAAGGAGTGCGGCAGGGTGTGTTAATGTTGTTTATCGGCGCGATCTTAGTGCCGATCCTTGCCATTCTTTTCGAGCAGCCGCCTGATGTTCCATTCGGATTTCCGGCTCTCCTTATTCCGCTCGCTTCGATCATCCTCTTTTTAGGCGGCATCTTGCGCATACTTTATGCGCGAATCTACGAGGAAGGAGCGCCGCGCAAATTGAAAACAGTTAA
Organism: Pyrinomonadaceae bacterium; assembly: GCA_013696465.1. GTDB lineage: Bacteria > Acidobacteriota > Blastocatellia > Pyrinomonadales > Pyrinomonadaceae > JACCYN01. The sequence continues at coordinate 44,317 of JACCYN010000379.1, read as the reverse complement.
GGAGCCGAGTTTTGCTACCGCCGAGCAAATTTCTCTTCGAGCGAGCGCGCCGCACGCTGCTCAACTTCCGCCATCGCACAGCACACCGATTGCTGACTACTTGCGCCCGCAGATGAGAACCGCCGAGATGATGCAACCGCCAAGCGTGACTGAGAGCACCACGAGACTGCTTGAAGAAGACCGCGACCGTACGCGACCGTCCTAAGAATTCGCTAAAGTATTTTTAGAACAGCTCGAATTTGATCGTCAGATATTTTCGCGGATTCTGCCGGAAGTCGTAAAGCAGTTTGACGGATTCGCCCGAAAGTTGATTGACGTTGTTGTAAAGCTGCTCTTCGGTGAGGAGTTTGCCGACCGTGCCTTCGCCGCGTTGCGCTCCGGCAACAATCGCGTCAATGCGTTCGGTCGTGGTGTTGAAGCGCGCGACGGCGGCGCGGGTATCGTTATAAAGGGCTTCGTCCGTGAGGAGTTTCCCGGCCGTGCCGCGCCCCGCCCGCACGTCGGCGACGATGGTGTTGATCTCGTCAATCGAGCTGTTGAGGCGCGTGATGGTGGTGCGCGTTTCGTTGTAGAGCGCTTCGTCGGTTAAGAGTTTCCCGGCCGTGCCGCGCCCGCGTCTGAGGTCGGTAGCGACTGCTTGCAGTTGTTCGCTGATGTCTGTGACGTTGTTGTAGAGCGTCGGGTCGTTGAGGAAGCGTCCGGCCGAACCCTGCCCGGTTCTGATCAATCTGATCACTTCTTGCGATTCGCGGACGGTAGCATTGAGGTTGTTGTAAAAAGCTTCGTCGTTAACGAAACGACCCAAAGTGCCTTGCCCTTCGTTGATCTTGCGCGTGATCTGGGTGAAGCGTTCGGTCAGGCTATTTAATCGGTCCGTCAAATCTTTGCCGGACGAAGTGAGGTCGGCAATCGTGCTGCCGGTCGAAGTACGCAACTCACTGTTAGCCGCGACTGGGTTGCCGAGCGCGGTGCCGGGCGTAATGTTAATCAATTTGTCGCTGCCGAGAATGCTGGGCGAGCCGAGTTGCGCGGTCGAATCGGTGCGGATGCGGTCGGTCGCGGGGCGTCCGTCAATCTGGCTGTCAACGGCAAGCACCGCTTCGATCTTCGGAGCGTTTGGCTCTTCGGAAGGAGGCAGAAGCCGCACGGCGTCAACTGTGCCGATGCGCACGCCCGCCAGACGCACTTCTGCGCCGGAGCGGAGTCCGTCGGCGTTGGCGAACCTCGCGCGTAAGTTCAGCTTGCTTGAAAACGGGGAAATATCGCCGGAGGCATTAAGGATCAAAAGAATCAGCACGGCGAGGCCGATCACGATAAACAGCCCGACGCGAATTTCCTTCATTCCGACAGTCTTTTTTGCTGGGGGCATATAAGCAAAGTAGGAAGTAGGAAGGCTGAAGGCGGAAGTGCGGACAGTCCTTCAGAGTGGATCATTAGATTATCTTTAAGTCAAAGCTCGTAGCTTTGCCCTCACTTCATCCTTCCGCTTTCCTACTTCCTCCTTTCATTTAGTATCCTCGTATAAACTTGTTGATGTATGTGTCGCTGGATTTCCGCAGTTCTTCATCGGTGCCGCTAAAGATCACCTGACCATCGCGCATCATCAGAATCTTGGTGTTAGTTAAGCACAAGCGCTCGCCTTCCTTCTCGTAGATGATCTCGCCGGTGTCGTCAACGACGGCGTATTCCGACGTGAGATAATCAAGGTTGTTCATCTCATGCGTAACGAAGATGGAGGAAGCATCTTCGAGGTCGCGCAACTTGATCGCAAGTTCGCAGATGGTGCGTGCGGTGGGCGGATCGAGTCCGGCCGTCGGTTCGTCAAACATGACGACGCCGGGGCCACCAACGAGGGCGCGGGCGATGCCGACGCGACGGCGCATACCGCCCGAAAGTTCTATCGGCATTTTATCAATAGCGTCTTCGAGGTTGACGAAGCGCAACATGCGACGCACTTCCTCTTCAACTTCCGCTTCGGGAACGCCCTGTTCATGAAGGCGATACGCGACATTATCGTAAACGGAAAGTGAATCGAAGAGCGCACCTTCCTGAAAGATCATGCCGATGTTTTTGCGCACCTTCATCATCTCGACTTCCGTGTGATTCGTGATGTCTTCGCCGTCAACGAGAATCTGCCCGCTATCGGGTTTAAGTAGTCCGAGCACGAGTTTGATCGTCGTGGATTTGCCGCAGCCAGAACCGCCGAGAATGATCTTCGTCTCGCCCTTCATGACCTTAAAGCTCAAGCCGTTCAGAACTTTGCGGTCGTCGAAGCCAAGGTGCACGTCGCGGAATTCAATCGCGGGCACGATGCGGTCGGAATCGTCCACCTCTTGAAAAGTGGATTCGGCCGCTTCTTCGCTGATGCCGCCGCCATTGGGGTTCGTATGCAGCGCAGGTTGTGGAGTTTCAACTTCAGCAGAAGCCATAATGAAATTTTAGAGGCATTTAGGTCGGCATGTCTAGGAGAACCTGTAGGGCTTTGGCAAGAAAAAAGTCGGTGATGATGACGACGATGGAAGCCGTCACGACGGCCGTGGTGGTCGAACGCCCGACACCGACCGTGCCGCCTTCAGTCTTTAAACCCTGCCGACACGCGACCGCCGCGATCAGCAACCCGAAGACGAGCGGCTTGATGATGCCGCCGAAAATGTCGTTGGCCGTGATGCCTTGCCGCACGGATGAGAAAAACATGCCGGGAGCCATGCCGTAAAGCGTCGTCGCCACCGTCCAGCCGCCGCAGATGCCGACCACATCGGCTACGACCGTCAAGAGCGGCAACATGAGGACGAGAGCGATGACGCGCGGCATGACGAGTTTGCGGTCGGGGTCGGTGCCGAGCGAGCGCATCGCATCAATCTGCTGCGAAACGACCATCGAGCCGAGTTCTGCTGAGATAGCGGAGCCGACGCGACCCGTCACCATTAGTGCCGACAGCACCGGCCCCAATTCACGCACGAGCGAGAGCGCGACGAGATAGCCGGTTTGATCCTGCGCGCCGTAGTATTTCAGTGTCGGATAAGTTTGCAGCGTTAAAACTCCGCCCGTGAAGAAACCCGTGAGCATGATGATCGTCAGCGAGCCGACGCCGATCACGTCCATCTGCGCGATTGTTTCGTTGATGTACGTCGGGCGTTTGAAAATCCCTCTGAGGGCGCGCGCCGCGAGCAAAGTTGTTTCCTGTATTTCGATGAGAAGGCGCGTGGCGATATTCATGAAGTTTGCGGTAAGGGCGAACGGCGCGTAGGTCGCTTGAAACCAAAGTCGCTTGCGCCGCGCACACCTCGATGCTCTTAAATTAGGAAAACAGAAGACAGCAATAACACAGATGTCAGAAAACGCTGCGACTGAAGCGAGCGAGATCGCTTATCCATTGGCAACATTAACTAACACGAAGGTTATGATGCGCAAAAAGACGTGAGCGCGTCAAGCGGCAAAAGGCTTAACGGTCGGGAGGCGCGGAGGGAGCGGGGCGAGTCGGGGAAGTTAATCTGCGGCGCAGAGGCGAAGAATTGAGGTTACGCCTTTGCGCGCGGTTGTGTTCGCGGCGTTGCATCTGCAAGTTGCGAAAGACCTTCAACTGCTGCGCGTTAAGAACGCGGCGCACGCGCAATTCCGTAAGCGCACGCAGGCGCGTGTGAGCGGCTTGGGCTTCGGACAATTGCCGCGCGCGTTCTTCGATCACCGACTCGTCGGCCGTTTCCGAATAGATCGCTTCATCCAGCGCGCGTTGAGCTTGGCGCAGGCGCTGTAAGGAGAGGCGCAACTCGCCTTGATTTTCTTGGCGGATGCGGCGAATCTGCGCGAGTTGATCAGGAGTTAAATTTAGGAGGCGAAGAAGCGGCGCGTTGCCTCGCGCGGGCGCGGCGGCGGCGCTCTCTTGTGATTCTTGCCCCGGCGCGGCGAAAGTCGCCGCAGCGATAAAGATTAACGAGAAAAGGAAAGAGGTGAATTTAACAGCAAAGTTGTTCATCGGTTCTTTCATCTCAAAGACACTTCCATTCAGTGTCGTCAATTCACAACATCAAGCAGATCGGAGAGGCGCGGAACTCCGTCGTCGTTGCTGCGACGTGCGACAGTCGTTTGACGCTCACGCGCGCCAACTGGCGTTGTGGTAGTGCGACTGCGACGGCGCGCGCCGTTTTCTTTTGCGTCGGTTGAAACGGAAGACGCTGCAGAGTCAGGCGCGGAAGATTTGCGATCAGCGTCTTTCGCAACAATCGTCGTTGCTGACCCGCGCGCTGCTTGCTCTCTGTAAGTCTCAATTCCGCGCTGCACGCGGTCGGCGATCAGCTCGTCAACTTCCTGCTGTGTGTAATGTTTCTGCGACGGCGCGTCAACTGTCGGCGCGGCGTCGCGCTGCGGTTCGCGCGAACTCGTGCTGAAAGCGATTCTGTTTTGTTCCCGGCGAGCGTCCGCGTTGACGAGCGCGGAAGCGGCAAGCGCGCAGACGACGAGCGCGGCGATTGCTCCGCTCGCTTGCAACCAGACTGGCGCGAGCCGGAAAAACTCGCGCACCGCCACGAGTGCCGAACGCTTCTCAATTCTTTGCTTCTCCGTGAAAGGATAAAACGACGCGGCTTCGCGGAAAGACTCATCGCGCCAACCCGCGAAGGCTTCGCGCACGCCGCCGAAAGCCACGTGCTCTTCACGACACGCGGAGCACTGAGTTAAGTGTTGCTCGAAACTCTTTCGCTCGCTTGCCGTCGCTTCCCTGTAAAGATAAGCGAGCAAGTCTTCGCTGCGTTCGCAGTCGCGCGGTGTGTTCATACTGTGGTTCATAATTCCTATCCTCAAAACTCACTCGATCATTCCACGGTTTCGGTGGCTGCGTGTTTCTCAAGCTTCATGCGCAGTTGTTTGAGCGCGGTGTAGAGCCGCGTCTTAACGGTGCTCAAAGGCAGCTCAAGGGCGTCGGCGATCTCTTGAAACGTCATCTCTTCAAATTCTTTCATCAACACGATCTGCCGTAACTCAGGTGGCAAAGAACCGACGGCCTGCCGAACGTCTTTGGCGCACGCTCTGCCTTCCGCATGGCGCGCGGGCGATTCTGCGTGGGTCACCGACGCAATTTGCGTTTCGCCCAAAACCGTTTCGGCGTCGAGCGGAGATTCGCGGCGAACTTTCTGCCGCCTTTGCCGCGTGATGCATTGGTTGACGGCGATGCGGTGCAGCCACGATGAAACTTTGGCTTCGCCGCGAAAACTTTGCAAATTCCGGTAAGCGGAAAAGAATGTTTCCTGCGCCACGTCGTTCGCTTCTTCCGCGCTTCCGAGCATCCCGTAGGCAAGCGCAAAGATGCGCCGCTGCCAGCGTCTGACAATTTCGCCGAATGCCTCGCGGTCGCCAGCCTGCGCCCGCGCAACGATCTGCTCATCAGTCATCACCATGCTCATCGCTCGAAATTCACCAACAAATCAAAGCGTCAGCGCTCACACAACAATTTAGACGCTTGAGGCAATACTACAGTCGGAAAAAGTATCGCACGAAAATCTTTAATCAGCTATTGGCATGTAAATCCCGTAAATAGCTTTTTCCAACGCCAAAAACTCATTCAGAACAAAAGTTAAACAATGTTGACAAGAATCGCCGCGAAAGCATAAAATTATTTTGACTTCGCGTTAGGTAAGCGTGTCAATCGTCCTAGCTAACACAAATTTGCGCTCCACGTCACTCGCCTTTTTTCCTCATGCCTGAATCCTTTAAGCGCATTCGTCTGCTCTACATCGTACTCGGAATGCTGCTTGTCGTGGGCTTGCTGCCCGTCGGTCTCGCCGGGTGGATGCTTTCGAGGCGTAGTGCCGATGAACTGCGCTCAATCGAGGGGCGTTATCAAGCGCAGTTTGTCGCCGACAAAGCGCGGCAGATCGAGCTTTACGGGCAGCGTTACCGCGACGTAGTGGCAGGACTCGCGCGCGCCTTTGAACTCGCGGGCGGCGTGCGCGTGATGAGCGAACAGGGAAGCGACGGACGTCTGCAACGTATGTTGGGCGACGATCCGAATTTGTTCGCGCTGGCGATCATTCCCGTCGGCGGCGAACCGCATGTAGCTTACAAGCCGGACGTGATTGGGCGCGACGAAACCAATGAGCGCGTGGGCGATGTGTTGGCGAGCATGTCGGGGAGCGGCCTCAAAGTCGGGCGTCCGCGTTTGATCCGGTCGAGTCAGGAAATGAGTTTGACGGTGGCCGCGCCCGTGATGGGCGGCGAGGGCGGAAACGAAGTGGTCGCGGCGGTCGCCGGGATCATTTCTTTCAGTGACGTGGCGCGCGCCGTCGAACAACCCGCTTCTTCGCAGAGCGAACTCGAAATGCTTAACGCCGGATTGCCCGTGATCTTCGTCGTTGACGCAGACGGGCGGGCGGTGGCGCACCCGGATGCGCGCGTCGCTTTCTCGGAACGTTCGATGACGGATTTGAAAGTTGTGCGCGATTGGATGGAGGCGGGCGCGCAGGTGCAATCCGCGCTCGCGCCGTTTTCTATTAAACGCGACGGGCGCGACATCGAGATGCTCGGCTCCTACGCGACCGCCGAACTCGACAAAGACGCCCGGCTCGGCGTCGTCGCCATGCAAGACGAACGCGCCGCCCTAAGTTCTGTCACGGAGATGCGCCGTCAAACGCTTGCGATCAGCTTGTTGGCGGCCGGTTGCGCTTTGCTGATCGGCTTTCTCTTCGCCAAACAACTCACGAATCCGGTGCGCGATCTTGCGGCGGCGGCCTACCGCATCGCGGCGGGCGATTTCTCCCAGCGCATCAACGTGCGCGACCGCACGGAGATCGGCGAACTCGGCAGTTCGTTCAATTCGATGACCGATAAGCTCGAAAGCTTTATCAAAGATTTGCAAGGCGCGGCGGAAGAGAATCGCCAGCTGTTTTTAGGCATCGTTAAAGCTTTAGCCGCCGCCATTGACGGCAAAGACCCTTACACGCGCGGTCACAGCGAGCGCGTCGCGCGCTTCTCCATCGCCATCGCCGAAAGAATGAATCTACCGGGAGATGAAATTGAGAAACTGCGTGTGAGCGCCTTGCTCCACGATGTCGGCAAGATCGCCGTTGACGACAACATCTTGAAGAAGCCCGGCCATTTAACGCCCGAAGAATTCGAGATCATGAAGCAGCACCCGCAGAAAGGCTACAAGATCATGTCGCACATTCCGGCGATGAAAGAGTTTTTGCCGGGCATGTACATGCATCACGAGATGATGAATGGCGACGGTTATCCGCAAGGTCTCAAAGGCGACGAGATACCGATGCAGGCGCGGATCATCTCCGTCGCCGACACCTTCGACGCGATGACGACCGACCGCCCTTACCAGAAAGGAATGAAGTTGGAGGACGCTGTTGCACGCATCAAATCTTTCATCGGCACACGCTACGACGAAATCGTAGTTGCCGCGCTTGTTGAAGCCTGCGAAGACGGACAGATCGGAGTTGGGACGGTGCGCCTGCGTTCAAGGCGAGCGTCAATAGAGAATTCAAACTCCATCGAAACGGGCATCGGCAAGCAAGCCACTGTCCCGGCAGAACCGATACCTGTAAATTAAGTTTTCCGCCCTTGCTGATAAGCCGCCGCGTTCGTACACACGAACGCGGCGGCTTTGCTGCTTTTGTCCATAAGCGCCGATTGCGTTTATAATCTTCCACCGCATAAATTGTAAATTTAAGGTAATCATCACTTCATGGCTTTTTGGAGACGCAAAAAGAAAGACGACATTATTACGCTCGGCCTGAACGAGCCGCCCGCGCCTAAACCTGTCGCGCCGGAAGTGCAAACCGCGCTGCGACAGGAAACAAGACTCGAACCGCCTGCGGGTGCGGCATCGCCCGCGCAAACAACGCCGGAAACAATCATCCCGCCAATGCCGCTCGAACCCGCTCCGACCGGAGCCGCGCCGAGTTCACTGCCGCAAAGTCAAACGCTCGACAGAGCGAGGGCGGGGGAAGCGTTCACACCGGAGCGCGACGTTGCGACTCCGCCCGTCGCGCCACTGGCGGCATCTGCGCCGGAGACAACGAAGCCGCGCCCGCCTGCGCCCGTCGTTCCATCGCGCTCGCCATTCAACAGTTCGATCCTTGGACTTAATCGTTCGATTGAAGAGTTGCAGGCGGAAGAAGCGGCGCTTGAGGCGGCGTTCGCCGCGCGTTTTCGCCGCGCCGTCTCCGCCACGCGCGAGTCGTTGTCGGAGAAGATCGACACGGTTTTCCAGAACCGCAAGCAGATTGACGCCGAACTTCTCGACGACCTCGAAGAAGCTTTGATCGCCGCCGACATCGGCGTGCCGACGACGCTCGCGATTCTGGAAAACGTGCGGCGCGGAATTTCGCGCAAAGAGATTAACGACATCGAGGCGCTAAAAGCTTCGATCAAAAATCAGGTGTTGGAGATTTTCCGCCAAGCAGAGGGGAACGGCATCGCGTCGGAAACGGAAACGGGCGCGTCCGTCGCGCCTTACGTGCTGATGATCGTCGGTGTCAACGGCGTCGGGAAAACCACGACCATCGGCAAACTCGCGCAGCGCATCAAGGCCGAAGGCAACGACGTTTTGATCTGCGCCGCCGATACCTTCCGCGCCGCAGCAAGCGATCAACTCGCCATCTGGGCCGAGCGCACCGGCGTTCCGCTCATCCAGCAGAAGCAGGGGACAGACCCGGCGGCCGTTCTCTTCGACGCCTTGAAGGCTGCGAAGGCGCGCGAGTCCGACGTGCTGATCGTTGACACGGCCGGTCGCCTTCATAACAAATCAAACTTGATGGCCGAGCTTGAGAAGATGAAACGCATCGCGGGACGCGAAGTCGAGAGTGCGCCGCACGAGACGTTGCTGGTGATTGATGCCGTGACGGGGCAGAACGGTTTGGAGCAGGCGAGGCAGTTTTTGAAAGTCGCGGGCGTGACCGGAATCGTTCTGACAAAGCTTGACGGCACGGCTAAGGGCGGCATCGCCGTTGCCATTGCCAAAGAACTCGGACTCCCGATCCGTTACGCCGGAATCGGCGAAAAGGTTGACGACCTCGTGGTGTTTGATGCTGAACAATACGTCAACAGCTTGTTCGAGTGAAGGAGCGAAAACTGAACACGCAAGAAGTCGAGCGCGAAAACAAAATCGAAGGCGCGCACATCGAATTTGATGTGCGCATGATGCGTCGCGCGCTCGATTTAGCCGTGCGGGGCGTGGGGCAAGTCAGTCCCAGCCCGCTCGTCGGCTGCGTGATCGCAAGCGATAAGGGCGAAATCTTAGGCGAAGGTTTTTACATTTACGAACGCGTCAGCCACGCCGAAATCCTCGCGCTCGAAGAAGCCGGTGGGCGCGCACGCGGCGCAACCGCTTACGTTACGCTTGAGCCGCACGCACATCACGGGCGCACGCCGCCCTGCACCGAAGCGCTAATGCGCGCCGGAGTGCGTCGCGTTGTCGCGCCCATCGAAGACCCGAACCCGCTTGTCTCCGGCTCAGGATTTCGCCAGCTTGTTGAAGCAGGAGTTGAGGTGAGCGTGGGGCTGTTGGCGCGTGAAGCGTCGCGGCAAAACGAGAAATACATCTGCGCGATGCTGAAGAGTCGCCCGTTCGTGCATTTGAAACTCGCCGCTTCGCTCGACGGGCGCATTGACTTCGGAAGACAGGAAGAAGACGAAATGAACTTGGCGGGTGGCGGTGAAGCGCGTTGGCTGACGGGGACGCGGGCGCGCGGGCGCGTTCACGAACTGCGTCACGAGCACGATGCGATTCTCATTGGCGCAAACACAGTGCGCGCCGATGATCCGTTGCTGACAGACCGGAGCAACCGGACGCGCCGCCGTCCGCTCGTGCGCGTTGTGCTCGATAGCAAATTAAGTTTGTCGCTTGAATCGCAACTTGTGAAAACGGCGAGCGACAATAATCCGTTGCTGGTTTTCGCCGACGAAGCGCAGAGTCACAGTGGACAAGTTGAAGCGTTGACTTCGCGCGGCGTCAAAGTCGAGTTGCTGCCTTGGGGGACGAAAGACCTCGCGGGCGTTTTGCAAAAACTTTACGCCCGTTCGTTGCAGAGCGTTTTGGTGGAAGGCGGAGCGAGGGTTGCAGGTGCGTTTCTCAACAAAAAACTCATTGATAAAGTTAGCTTCTTTATCGCGCCTTTAATTATCGGCAGCGCGGACACGACGACGGCGATCAACGCATCGAGCATGAGGGCAATGCGTTTGCGGGATGTGACGCACGCGCTGCACGGGGAAGATGTTGAGATCAGCGGCTACCTGGAAGGCGAACAGAGGCGAGGACGCTCTCTTTCGCAGTGGTTTGATGGCGTGGTTCGAGAGTGAGGGATCAAACTTCACAGCGTGGCGCGAGCCATTACCGCGCGAAAAAAAGTTTCGGGCAAAACTTTCTCGTTGATTCCCGCGTTGTCCAACGCATCGTAAACGAACTTGCGCCGCGAGCAGACGAAACTATTATTGAGATCGGCGCGGGGCGGGGCGCGCTAACAACGCTCATCGCCGCGCGCGCCGGACAAGTTTTCGCCATTGAATTCGACCGCGATCTTGTTCCGATCTTGCGGGACAAATTTGCGGAGCGCGACAACACAAGAATCGTTGAAGCCGACGCGCTCGAAATTGATTTCTGCGAGTTGATCAAGCCAGCCGAACGCGCGCGCCTCGTCGCCAATCTTCCTTACAACATCTCGACCGCGATCCTGCAACGCCTGATCGCGCAACGCGCTTGTTTGACCGAACTGTTACTGATGTTGCAGCGCGAAGTGGTGGAAAGAATCGTCGCCCCGCCCAATTCGAGCGAGCGCGGTTTTCTCTCGGTTTTGGTGGAGGCTTACTGCGAAGCCGAAACGCTCTTCGACGTTGAGCCTGAAGCGTTCCGACCCCGACCGAAGGTGTGGGGGACAATCGTGCGTCTGCGCATCCGCCCGCGAATCGCGGCGGAAGTTGCGGACGAAAGTTTGCTGTGGCGGACGGTAAGCGCGGGGTTCGCGCAGCGCCGGAAAACCGTTTTCAATAACCTTCGACGCGGTGCGCCGCCAGATTTACGTGCACGCATCGAAGCGGCGGGTGGAGCGGAGCGCGTGCTTCGTCAATCGGAAATCGAACCGCAACGCCGCGCCGAAACCCTCACGCTCGACGAATGGGCGCGACTCTCGCAAGCGTTTTAATGTTAAAGCGTGCCGCTGCTAAATTCTTAAACCTCCGCCGTCAAACTTCTTAGTGACTTTAACCTCCCACACAATCGTGCGAACGATCCTCAAGGCTGCGACGGCTTTCTTCTTAGTCGGAATAGCTTACCTGCTGATTGCTCAGATGGTTGGCCTTTATCCTGAACGCGGCACGAGAGCTTGGTGGCGCGCCCCGTTTAATTAACGGCGCATGACTTTGCTGGTGGCAAACAGGTTGCTGGAGCCGATTGCCGGAGCGGTGAAGGCTGACGCTTTGTGCTATACTGTGCGGCTTAATTCCGCTCGATGAAAGTATATCCGCAGGGCGTTTCCGAGGAAGTAGAGAAGAACAGTGAGCAAGACGTTTGAGATCATTCCGCTCGGCGGCATCGGCGAGTTTGGAATGAACTGCATGGCTGTGCGCTATGCGGACGAAATGATCGTCATTGATGCCGGGATGGGCTTTCCAGAGGAAAGCGTCTACGGCGCCGACATATCAATCCCGAATTTCGATTTTTTAGAAGACTACCGCAACGAGCTGACCGCCATTGTGCTTACGCACGGGCACGAAGACCACCTCGGCGCGCTTCCCTATTTGCTTAAACGCTTTAACCTCCCCGTCTACGCTTCCCATTTCACGCTCGCCCTCGCCGAAAGCAAACTCGAAGAACACGAGTTGCTCGGCGACGTGCTGCTGCATCGCGTCGAGCCGCGCGAGATGATCGAAATCGGATCGTTTCAGATAGAGTTTATCAGCGTCGCACACTCGCTCATTGATTGCTTCGCGCTTGCGATCACGACGCCCGCCGGGACGATCATTCACACGGGCGATTACAAAGCGGACGAGACTCCTGTGATCGGCGAGCCGATTGACCTCAGAAGCCTACGCCGCTACGGGCAGGAGGGCGTGCTCGCTCTTCTTTCCGATTCGACGAACGCGAGCGTCGCGGGTCGCGCGCCTTCGGAGCGCGCCGTCACTCCCGCTTTTGAAGAGTTATTCGCGCAGTCCGGGGGGCGCATCATCGTCGCAAGTTTCGCTTCTTCGATTCAACGTATTCAGATTGTGTGCGACGTGGCGCAGCAATTCGACCGCCGCGTGTGCGTCCTCGGCCGCTCCATGCAGAAGAACGTCGAGATCGCTGAACGCCTCGGCTACCTCGACATCCCGTCCAACTTATTCGTGAGCTTGAATGATGCAAGGCGTTTGGACGACGATGAAGTTGTGTTCCTCATCACAGGTTCGCAGGGTGAACCGCGCGCGGTGCTCGCGCAGATGGCGACCGGAGCATACAAAGGATTGATGATCGGCGACGGCGACACCGTGGTGCTCTCGGCGCGCATCATCCCCGGCAACGAACGCGCGATCTCGCGTCTCGTCGGCGAAATCTACAAGCGGGGCGGCAACATCATTGACGCCAACCGGCGGCTCGTCCACGTCTCCGGTCACGCTTATCAAGACGACATACGGATTATGACCGAAGCCGTGCGCCCGCACTTCGTGATCCCCATTCACGGCGAATACCGGATGCTCTACCGCCACAAAGAGTTTGTCAAAAACCATCTCGGCTTCCGCGAAGATCAAGTGATCCTAATTGAAAACGGCGACGTGCTTGAACTTGACGGCGAGCGCGCGCAGGTGATCGCTAAACACGAGATCGGGCAAACCTTTATTGACGAATCGGGCTACGAGGAGATTGATTCCGAGATCATCCGCCAACGCAAACAGTTGGCTTACGACGGCGTGGTAACTCCCGTCGTGACGATCAGCGAAGAGACGGGCGCGCTCGAAAACTCGCCGGAAATCATCGTCAACGGATTGCTCGGAGCGAACGGCTCGACGGATTTCGTGCGCGACTTACAGCGCATTGCGACCGAAGCGGTGGAGACGGCTTCGAGCGCGGAGCGGCGCGACGCAAGCCTTATGAAGGAGCGCGTGCGCGTTGAACTTAAAAGATTTATTCAGAAACAGACGGGAGCGCGCCCCGTAATCATGCCGGTCGTGGTGCAAATTTAAGAACATCCGTTTTCACATCGCTTTCCGCGTTTGATGTTGAGCGATGCAAATGACATTTCACGTTCGTAAGTTTTCAAATTCAGAGGAACATAAAATTAGCGACGCATGACTATTCTCCAAGCGATTATTCTCGGCATCGTTCAAGGACTCACTGAATTTATCCCCATCAGCTCAACTGCGCATTTAATTTTCGCCAGCCGCCTCACAGAGTTGTACGCCGGAGTCGAAGAGACTTTGCGCGCCGAACAAACGACCGCGACCATCGCTGTTATTCAACTCGGCACGCTCATCGCCGTCTTCGTCTATTTTGCCCGCGACATCTGGGCGATCTCCCGCGCTTTCCTGCGCGATCATTTGCGAATGGTAGGCATCGGAAGAAAAGATTCGACAAGTAATAACGCGACTCAGAGCGGTTCGTTTCCGACTCATCTATCGCAAGAGGCAAAGCTCGGCTGGCTCGTGATCATCGGCTCGCTGCCAATTGCCACAGTGGGTTTAGCGTTAAAGGAACAGATTGAAGGGCCGGGGACGAAAAATCTATGGGTGATCGCCATCGTGATGATCGTTATCGCGTTGCTGCTCGCCTTCGCCGAGAAAGTCGGTAAGCAAGAGCGAACGATGGCACACTTAGGCGTGCGCGACGCGCTCGCTGTCGGCTTCGCGCAGGTTTTAGCTTTGATGCCCGGCGCAAGCCGTTCGGGTTCGACCATTATGGGCGGGCTGTTCGCAGGCGAAACGCGCGAAACGGCCGCGCGCTTCTCATTTCTTCTTTCGATCCCGGCTATTGCCGCGAGCGGTTTGCTTGAGATGAGAGAAGCTGTGACGAAACTTCCATCAGGAAGTTTTCTGCCGCTCCTCGTCGCAACAATCGTCGCCGGATTCGTCGGCTACGCCTCGATCTGGTTTCTGCTGCGCTTCCTGCGCACACATTCAACCGGCGTTTTTATCATCTATCGCCTTGTCGTCGGCACGGCGATCCTCGCTTTACTGTTCGCAAACGTGATCAACCCGTGAATGAAGTAAAAAGGTAAAAGTGTGGACACAACTTAAAGCATGAACTTCAAATTTGAGATTCTTCGATCTCAAATCAAAGCGCAAGTTTCGTTCTCATTTTGCCTTTTACTTTTTCCTTATTCAGCCAACATCCGGTAAACTTAACTTACGCCTCCTCTCACGCGGACGAGCTTTTTGCTTGATCGGAGGATAATGAATCGTTATGAGTGATGAAACAAAAGGAGGCGGACGCACGCCGCACATGCAGCGTCCGCGCAATCCGCGCGTGCCTGTTAGTTTCGCGGTCGAGTTAGAGGGAAAGACGACGGCGGGAGAATCGTTTCGCGTGCGCGCCGAAGCCGTGCGCATCAGTCGCGCCGGTGCAACCGTCATTTCAGATGTCAATGTTGCAGCCGGAACGAGCATCCGCATCACGCCGCCCGCCGGACAGAGCCTCGTGGCGGAGGTCAACGGCGTGTGGGTTGACGACGCGGACGGACTTCAGCGCGTCGGCATCAAGCTGCTTGACCCGAACGGATGGTTTGCCGAGTGAAGATGCGTTCGATAACAGGGAAGAAATGGCTCATGCGCGCGGCGGACAAGACGCGCGAAAGGGAATTGTCTCGTGCGCTCGGCGTGTCGCCCGCGCTCGCCGCATTACTTATCGGGCGCGACGTTACGACTGAAGAAGATGCGCGCCGCGCGCTTGACCCCCGGATCGCACACTTACACGATCCAAGCTTGATGCTCGGAATGGCGGAAGCGGTGAAACGTATTCTGCAAGCTGTTGACGACCGCGAGCGCGTTCTTGTCTATGGCGATTATGATGTTGACGGCACGATGGGCACGGTCGTGTTGCGCCGCGCCTTAGATTTACTCGGCGCAGAGCAGACGGGCTTTCACGTCCCGCATCGCTTCACGGAAGGTTACGGCGTTCACCGCGAGGCTCTGGAGAAAGCCAAGAGCGAAGGTTACTCGCTCATCGTCACCGTTGACTGCGGCATTCGCGCGCACGACGCGCTTGCGTGGGCAACGGAAAACGATCTCGATGTGATCGTCACCGATCACCACTTGCCCGACGATGAGTTGGGCGCGCCTGCGGCCGTCGCCGTGATCAACCCGAATCAGAAGGGGTGTTCTTACCCGGACAAAAATCTCGCGGGCGTCGGCGTCGCTTACAAACTCGTTCACGCGCTTTTGCGCGAACGCGGGCGCGAATCACTCGTGAAAGGGTTTTTGAAGATTGTCGCTATCGGCACGGTCGCCGATGTCGCGCCGCTCACGGGTGAGAATCGCGCGATTGTGCGTCTCGGCTTAGACGATCTTCCGCAGGCGACGAATCCGGGCTTGCGCGCGCTGATGAATGTGGCGGGTTGCGGAAACGGCGCGGGCGTGCGCGCTTACGATCTCGGCTTTCGTCTCGGCCCGCGCATCAACGCCGCCGGGCGCATGGACGCGGCGCGCTCGGTCATCGAATTGTTTGAAGCGAAAGATGAGGAGGAGGCGCGGCGACTCGCACAACTCCTCGACGGGCATAACCGCGAACGCCGCGTTGTGCAAGACACAATCGTGGCGCGCGCCTTCGCGGAGCTGGGCGATGAAGAAAGCGAGCGCGTGCATATCGTGGCGGGCGACGATTGGCATAGAGGTGTGATCGGTCTTGCCGCTTCAAAGCTCGCCGAGCGTCGTCACCGCCCGTGCATCGTCGTCTCGTTTGAAGGCGACACCGGACACGGTTCGGCGCGCTCGATTGATTCATATCATCTGCTCGACGGACTTACATCGTGTGCCGATCTCTTTGAACGCTTCGGCGGACACGCACACGCCGCTGGACTCGTCATTCGCCGCGAACACATCCCGGAGTTGCGCCGTCGGCTCAACGAACACGCGGCGTGCCTTTTGTGCGACGACGATTTCACCCCGACGCTCCACATTGATGCCGAACTACCGAGCGAAAATTTAACCTGTGAATTTGCGAATGAGTTAAGTAAATTAGAGCCGTTCGGAGCGGGCTGGCCGCGTCCCATTTTTTCAACCGCCAACCTGCGCCTCACCCGACCGCCGCGCGTGCTCAAAGAACGTCATCTAAAGTTTCATCTTGAAGACGCTCACGGACGCACGCACGAAGCCCTCTGGTGGAGCGGCGTCGAGCACGACGGCGCAGCAACTTTGCCAGCAGGCGCGAGCATCGAATTGGCTTACACGCTCGAAACGAATGTGTGGCAAGGACAGGAGCGGGCACAATTGATCGTGCAAGATATGCGCGCTGAAATTTAGTGGCAAAATCATAAGACTTTTAGTATGAACTTTCTAGGTTATGAGTGAAACGATCAGGAAACATCCTCTCAACGTAGCTGGCAGATATTATGTTAATCATGACACATGTCTCGACCATGAAGTTTGTGTTTATGAAGCGCCGAATAATTTCAGAATGGATAGAATCTCCTACGGAGCGTATGTTGCCAAGCAACCAACTACTCCTGAGGAGGAGGCAGAGTGCCTTGCTGCGATGAGAGTTTGTCCTATAGAAGCTATACACGACGACGGTGAAAAACGTCAGTAGCCGTACATTGATAATGCAAGAAGTTCGACGAAGAAGAGCGTTTGGGATTGGTTTGCGGGCGCGTCTGCCGATGGTCGCGCGCTACCTTGCGCTCGCCGTCCTTGTGTTCGGCATCATCTTCGTTGCGCTCTCTTACTATCGCCTGCGCAATAATCGTCCGTTTCGTTTGCGCGCGTCGAACCCGGAACTCTCGCAGCAGGTGGAGCGAATCGTTGAAGGCTATGAGCACAAGGTGAACGAAGCGGGGCGTCTGCGTTTGCTTTTGCGGGCGGGGCGCGAAATAACTTACACGGACGGTCGCCACGAACTCGAAGGGGTTCACCTCGAAGTTTATCCCCAAACCGGCGAAGGCAAAGATCAGATCACGTCGCAACGGGCGGCTTACGATCAGGAATCGCAGCGCGTTGCCTTCGCGGGCAAAGTGCAGATCGAAACGCGCGACCGCCTTAAGGCGCAAACCGAAGCGATCACCTACGACCAACGCACGGAGACGGCCGAAACAATTGTGCCCGTCGAGTTTCAGCGCGACAACGTGCACGGCCGCGCTGATGCCGCGACGGTAGATTCAAAAAATAAAAAACTGAACTTGCGCGGCGGAGTCGAAATTACGGTTGAGCCTGACGTTAACAACGAAGCGGCGATGAGGAACGCGCATCGAGGTCGTCCCGTTACGATCCGCGCGCCGCGCGCCGACTTCGATCAGACGGCGCTCATTCTGTCGTTCTCCGGCGGCGCGAGCGCGGAGCAGGAGCGCGACATTATGAGCGGCGAAACGCTGTCCGCTCAACTCGGTGAGCAAAAGCGTGTGCGACATATCGCGGCGCGCGGCAACTCTTATTTGCGGACGATGGAAGAGGGACGCGCCGCCGAGATTCATTCCGCCGAAATGGATTTCACCTTTAACGCGGATCAGAAATTAGAGCGCGCCGAATCTCGCCGCGACGTTCGCGCGCGCAGTCTCGACTCAGACGCCGAGATGAATCTTGCAAACGCAAATAACGTCATTACTGAATTCAGCGTGCAGAACGAGAAAAGCCTTTTACGCGAGATGCGCGCCGACGGTCGCCCCGTCGTCACGCTCGGCGCGCCACGCTCGCAGGCGAACAATCCGCGCGCGGCGGGCAAACGTCTGACGGCCGATAACATGAAACTTATGTGGCGCGCGTCGGGGCGCGACATCGAACGCATTGAGGCGGCGGGAAACGCCGAACTCGTCGTCGAACCCGTGCAGGCAACTCCGATTGCGGATCGTAAAACGCTTCACGCCCCGCGCTTCGATTGCGAATTTTACGAAGCGGGAAATCTGGCGCGCGTATTTTTCGCAACGGGCGGAGCGCGCGCCATCTTCGAGCCGCTTCAACCTTCCGAGCAACGAGCCACGCGCACCATCACGTCGCAGAATATGAGCGCGACTTTCGTGCGCGAGACGCAGGACGTGGAGCGTCTGGAGGCGCAACTGGACGCGCGTTTCAACGAGCGCGACCGCAACGGGCAGGCGGCGAATGCGGTTTACACGGCCGCCGATGAAACGATTCGCTTGCGCGGCGGCGAACCCGTGATCTGGGATTCGCGCGCACGCACGAAAGCCGCCGAGATTGATTCAAATTCGCGGGCGCGCACGTCGCAGGCGCGCGGCCGCGTGACGACAACTTACTACAGTCAAGAAGGCACGAACGGCGCGACTCCATTCGCCAAAGTCAAAAGCCCCGTGTTTGCTTCCGGCAACGAAGCCGAGTTTGACCACGACGCGAAACTCGCCGTCTACAACGGCAACGCGCGCCTGTGGCAAGACGACAATTTCGTGAGCGCGGATCGAATTATCCTGCGCAGCGAACAGCGGCGCATGGAGGGCGACGGAAACGTGAAGAGCGCGCTTTATCAAGTTCGCCGCAAAGAGGCGTCGGGCGCGCGCACGGTTGTGCCCGTGTTCGCTTCGTCGGATCGCATGTTTTACCAAGATGCGGATCGCCTGCTGCATTACGAAGACAATGTTGACATCAAGCAGGGAACGGAGCGCATCACGTCTGCAATCGCCGATGTGTTTCTGCTGAAAGATTCTTACGAAGTTGAACGCACCGTCGCGCAGCGCAGCGTCGTTGTGCAGCAACCGGGAAAGCGCGGCACGGGCGATTGGGCGCAGTACACGGCGGCTGATGAAACCGTGGTGCTCGCAGGTAATCCGGCGCGCGTCGAAGATGCGGAGCAGGGAACTTCCGAGAGCCGCCGTATGACTGTCTATCTGCGAGAGAACCGCATCGTCTCTAACGACGGCGCAGACGGAGCGAAGGGCACGGGGCGCGTGCGCTCAACGCATCGCGTGCGGCGCGGTCAGCAGCAATAAAAGGCAGCGACCCGGAACGCTTAAGAGTGCGCTTGAAATTTATTAGTCAAACGAAGTGAAGACCGAACCGCGAGAGTTGACACAAACCATAGACGGGACGACGGATGCTCAAACGTCGGACGATGAAACTTTCGCGCGTGTTCCTCAAGTCGCCTACGAACAAGCTCTAAAAACTCCTTCACCGGATGCGCTCGCCGGAGTTAATCTCGAAAAATTTTACGGCAAAAGAAAGGTTGTGGACGGCGTAAGTTTGCACGTCGAGCCGGGCGAAGTCGTCGGTTTGCTCGGCGCGAACGGCGCGGGTAAAACGACGACCTTCTACATGATCATCGGGCTTGAGCGCCCATACGCAGGCCGCATCACGCTGGGCAAGCGCGACATCACAAAACTCCCGATGTATCTGCGCGCGCGCCTTGGTGTCGGTTATCTACCGCAGGAGCCTTCTGTTTTTCGCCGTATGACGGCGGCCGAAAACATCCTCGCCGTGCTTGAGACGATGGGGATGCGGCGGCGCGCACGCCTCGCGCGTCTCGAAGAGTTGTTAGAAGAATTTGGCATCGGGCACGTCCGCCACACGCGCGGCGATGCGTTGTCGGGCGGCGAACGCCGCCGCACCGAGATCGCCCGTGCGCTCGCCACCGAACCGCAGTTTATCCTGCTGGACGAACCCTTCGCCGGGATCGATCCGAAAGCTGTTGATGACATTCAAAACATTATTCTTTACCTAAAAAGTCGCGGCATTGGCATTCTCATCACCGATCACAACGTGCGCGAAACGCTCGGCGTCACCGACCGCGCTTACATCATGGCGGAAGGGCAAATTTTGCGCGCCGGTGCGCCGCATGATTTGACGCAGGATGCTGAGGTGCGTCGCCTTTATCTCGGCGAAAAGTTTCGCATGTGAAAAATTTGCCCGATTTGCGAAGTTAAAAATCAGCACGCTCGGAATCCAGATCGGTTATAATCCTTTAGCGACTTGCCCGGCCGTCTCCCTTCGCGCAGGGCAAGCTTAATTCAATTTCATTCTTTTTCAATAAAGCGCTATGTCATCGGTTAGGTTAACAACTCATCTCGCACAACGCCTTGTGCTGACGCCACAGTTGCGCCAGCGCATCGAGATGTTGCAGATGACCTCGATTGAATTGAGCGAGTTGATTCAGCAGCAGATGCTGGAAAATCCGGTGCTCGAAGAAGTCGCGTCGCAGGAGGAAGCGCGCGAACTCGCCGAAGCCATACTTGATCATCAAGCTTCAGGCGGCAGCTTAGACGGCACTTTTGATTTTCAGACGACCGCGCCCGAAACCAATGACTTGAATGGGGCGGCAGAAGATTCGATTTTCAACACGCCCGCCACTGAAAACCCTTTTGAAACGCCGCATGAAGATGTGCCCACTCATGCCGAAGTGCAATTGGACGGCGAAGACGGAAGCGAACCGGCGCGCGATGCGTTTGAGGAGATAGATTTCGGGCGCGAGTTTCAAGAGTATTTAGACCCCGGTTATAAAACGCAAGAATACGAATACAAGGAAGACGCCCCGACCTTCGAGCAGTTTCTAACTCATCCGCCTTCTCTCACCGAACATCTCATGTGGCAGTTGCAGATGGACGAGGCCGACGAAGAGATATTAAAGGCGGCCGAAGGCGTCGTCGGGAACTTAGACGCGAGCGGTCGCTTGAATGCGACGAACGAAGAGATCGCCCGGTTGTGCGGGTGCGACGAAGAGATGGTTGAGCGAGCGCGACAAGTCGTGCTGCGCCTCGACCCCGTAGGCTGCGGCGCGCGCGACGTAACTGAATGCCTGCTTATGCAGCTCGAAGCGGGCGGGCAAGGAGATTCTTTGGCGGCGCAAATCTTGCGCGAGCACACGCTCGGCGAATTGCAGCCGCACAAAATCCCTGCGCTCTCAAAGCAACTCGGCGTTCCCGTCGAAACTTTAGGGCAGCAGTTGGAGATCGTCCGCCAGCTTGAGCCGCACCCCGGCCGCCGTTTCGCGTTCGACGATACGATCCATATCACACCCGAAATCTACATCGAAAAGCTTGACGACGAGTACGTGATCTACTTCGCCGACGACGGAAGCCCCCGCCTCCGCCTCAATCAAAGCTACATGCACATGTTGAAGCGCGAGGAGACGAGCAAAGAAACAAAGGATTTTATCAAAGACCGGGCGCGCTCGGCCGTTGATCTATTACGCAACATCGAGCACCGTCGCCAGACAATCTACCGCGTGGTCGAGTGTATCGTGAATCGCCAGCGCGAATTCTTAAATCATGGCGTGCAACTCATCAAGCCAATGATGCTAAAGGATGTGGCGGAAGAAACGGGA
This sequence comes from Pyrinomonadaceae bacterium, assembly GCA_013696465.1. Lineage (GTDB taxonomy): Bacteria > Acidobacteriota > Blastocatellia > Pyrinomonadales > Pyrinomonadaceae > JACCYN01. The sequence goes on along the minus strand of JACCYN010000379.1, from coordinate 22,944 downwards.
ATGCACCTTTCGACCGTCTCGCGCGTCGTCAATCGTAAATACGCGCACACGCCGCAGGGCGTGATCGAACTGCGCCGCTTCTTCACCGAGGGCATGACGAACGAAGACGGCGAAGAGATTTCGACGCGCATCATCAAGTTGAAGATCAAAAAAATTATCGAAGAAGAAGATTCGCATAATCCCATTACGGACGATCAGATAGTGAAAGTGTTGGCGAAGGAAGGCATCAGATTGTCGCGCCGCACGGTGGCGAAGTACCGCGATCAGATGCAGATTCCGGGATCGCGCGAGCGCCGCAACGTCGTCTGAGAGAGGGACGAAAGCGAGCGTTCGGCACAAAGTTTTCATTGTTCTAACATCTCGAAAGGTCTGTGGCTAAACGGCGGGGAAAATGATCAGGCGAGAAGCCGCCAGCGCTCGTTTTTCGCTCTGCGCAGCTCCATTCCAAAGTATCGGGGGATTGGCTTCATGAAGTTTGAATACACGGGTCGTCACGTGGATGTGACCGATGCGTTGCGCCGTCACGTCGAAGACCATTTCAGTAAAATCGATCACATCTTTAACGATTCGACGGCGAACGCGCACGTCATCATGGAAGTTGAAAAGAACCGGCAGAAAGGTGAAATCCTTCTTCACTGGCGCGAGCACGCATTGACAGCTTCCGACACAAACGCCGATATGTATCAAGCTTTGTCGCGCGCCATCGCCAAGATCGAAAAGCAAGCGGTTAAGCTCAAAAAGAAAATCATTGATCGCAATCAGAAGGCGATGCCGACCAGCGCCGTTGCGCCGACGCCTGAACCACCGCAGGGCGACGGGCGCGAAGATTCTGCTGCCACCGCGACACGCACGCCGCGCATTGTGATGGCGCGCCGCTATGCCGTCAAACCGATGACGCCCGAAGAAGCCGCGATGCACCTGTCAGAAGATGCGAATCAATTCTTCGTCTTTCGAGATTCGGACACGAACCGCATCGGGGTGCTTTATAAACGCGACAACGGTGATTTCGGTTTAATCGAACCCTGAAAGAATTGATCTCTTGACTCATTGAAACAACGAACAAGTGAGTCAAGGGATCAATTTCTCAAATCAATTCCTCGATGAGCGAAACGCATAAAGAGGACTACGGTGCGATAGCCGTTAGCGATTTTCGCGCGCAAGCTCCGGCGCGTCTTCATCTGCAATTTCTCGCGGGCGAGCGTGGAGCGATGACACGCCAGATCACCTCCCCGCGCATTCAAAAACTCGGACTCGCGCTCGCCGGATTCAAACATTACATTCATTCCGGGCGCGTTCAACTCGTCGGGCAGAGCGAGATCGGATACCTTGCTCAACTTTCCACGGACGCGCGCCGCGAAGCGATCCGTAATCTCGACTTGAATCGGATCGCCTGCGCGCTGATTACGAAAAACCTCGTGCCCCCCCACGAGATGATCGAGGAAGCGGAACGCTCCGGTCTTCCTCTGCTACAGACGCCGCTCGTCAGCTCCGAAGCGATCACGCTTGTCTCCGAGCATCTGCAATACGCGCTCGCGCCGCGCGAAATTCGCCACGGCGTTCTGCTGGATGTTTACGGTCTAGGCGTGTTAATTGAAGGTCGCTCCGGCATCGGAAAATCAGAGTGCGCGCTTGACCTTATCGCCAGACGAGGGCATCGCCTTGTCGCCGACGACGCGGTTGAAGTGCGGCGTATCGCACACGACGCGCTGCTGGGGAGCGCGCCCGAACTTCTCCGCGAATACATGGAGATACGCGGACTCGGCATCATCAACGTCCGCGAACTCTTCGGCGTCTCGGCGATGAGCAACCCCAAAACAATCGATCTCGTCGTCCGGTTGGAGCGGTGGGCGGAGACGGGAGACGTTGAACGTCTCGGACTTGACGAAAAGCATGTAAAGATTTTAGGCCTCGAAGTGCCGCGCGTGCTGTTGCCCGTAAGCTCCGGAAGAAGCCTCTCGACGCTCGTCGAAACGGCTGTGCGCGTGCATCTGCTGCGTGCGCGCGGGACGGACGCGGCGCAAAACTTTGTGCGTCGCCACGCGGAACTGCTTCAAGCGTCGGAAGAAGACGACGGGATAACAGTTGCAAAAGGACATGCGAGTCGCGCGATCAAAACATAAAAGGCGTTGGCAATTGGCGAGCGAATGATGAGGGAACAAACAACAGCAGAAGAATCCGCCAGCGGCGCGCCCGATATTGTTATTATCACGGGCTTAAGCGGATCGGGCATGAGTTCCGCGACGAATGCGTTTGAAGATTTAGGTTACTTTTGCGTTGATAACTTACCGCTCACTTTACTTCCCACCTTCGCGCGCCTCGTTGAACCCGACGAAGAAGATAACGCTCGCATTAAGCGCGCCGCGATTGTGATCAACATCCGCGAAGGACACTTTCTCAACGAGTTCAACGACCAACTGCGTGAGCTGAAAACGGAAGGCGATTTGGAAGTTTTCGTTCTCTTCCTCGAAGCGGCGGACGAATCTTTGCAGCGACGTTTCAGCGAGACGCGCCGCCCGCATCCGGCGGATGTCGGCGGCGGACTCTTAGACGCCATCCGCCACGAGCGCGAAGCGATGAGCGAGATACGCGCTCACGCTGACTTGATCGTTGACACATCGGAATTCTCCGTCCACACCTTGCGGCAATATCTCGTCAACCGCTTTAGCCCCGATCCGGAGGGCACGCCGATGCGCGTGCAAGTTTTGAGCTTCGGGCAAAAGTACGGCGGACCGCGCGATGTCGATCTACTCTTTGACGTGAGACATTTGCCGAACCCATATTTCGTGCCGCACCTGCGCGATCTGTCGGGACATGACCGTCGCGTGGTCGAGTTTCTTAAATCGAAACCTGAAGCGGTGGAAACGCTCCGACGCTTCAGCGAACTCGTCGAATACCTGCTGCCGCTTTACCGGCGCGAGGGGAAATCTTACGTGACGGTCGGCATCGGCTGCACGGGCGGACGCCACCGCTCGGTGATGATCGCCAATGCGCTTGCGCGCAGTTTGCGCCGCGCCGGATTCGACGCTTCCGCCGTTCATCGTGATGTGAAAAAAGCGAAGACGAAAAGAGCGCGCGCCCAGCTTCACAGAGAGCAAACGGCAAACGCGAAGTGAAACCTGATGTAGAACTTGTAACTCTGCGACAAAGAAATGAAACACAAAGTCCGCACCAACATTTACGAAACATTCTTCTCAACTTTCGCATCTTCTTTTCGCTTCTATGATTGAATAAATGATTTTAGCAGGAGTCATTCGATGATCGCTGATTCGGGGCAAACTGATGTGGAGCAAGGCGGCGGAAGCGTGCGCCCTATCGCCGGAGTTGTCGTCACGCACGGACATTTGGCGAACGAGTTGCTCGCGGCGGCCGAGATGATCGTCGGCGCAATCAAGCACATCACGTCCGTGTCAATCGGCTGGCACGACGACGTTGAAGCGGCGCGCCACGAAGTCGAGCGCGCCATTCAGCGGGTTACAAAAGATCGCGGCGTGTTGATATTGACAGATATGTTTGGCGGCACGCCGACCAACATCGCCTCGATGTTTTTGCGCGAAGGCGAGGTGGAAGTTGTGACCGGAGTGAATCTCCCGATGGTGATTAAGTTGGCGAGTCAGGGCGGGGAAGAATCGCTGGCGGACGTGGCGCGGCGCGTGCGCGATCAAGGCAAAGACGGAATCTACCTTGCGGGCGAATTGCTTTCGTCCCCGAAGAAAAGCTGAATGTGCGAACGCTGTGTGGTGATCCCGAATCGGCTTGGACTTCACGCGCGGGCGGCGGCGCAGCTTGTGCGCACCGCGAATTTGTACACAAGCGATGTGCGCATTGAACGTCTCGACGGAAGCGCCGCGGCGGATGCGAAATCGCTGTTGAGCGTGTTGATGCTGGCGGCGGCGCGCGGCACACAGTTGCGCGTCAGGGCAGAGGGCGAGGACGCGGAGCAAGCCATCAAGCACGTTTGCGAAGTGATCGCCGCCGGGTTTGGCGAAGAATAAGGGGAACCGGTGGAAGCGCAAGGAAGCAGTGCGAAAGCTGAAGAGCGGTGGCAGGGTTTAGGCGTCTCGGACGGCTTCGCCACCGGACAGGTTTTGCGCATACACACGGGCGCGCGCTCCGTTTACCGCGCGACGCTCACGAAAGAAGAGAGCGAGGAAGAGATCAATCGCTTTCGTGAAGCCGTTGAAGAGACGCGCAAACGGTTGCTGGAGATCAGAGAGCGCGCCGGGAGAGAGATCGGCGCGGAGCAGGCTTACATCTTCGACGCGCACCTGCTGATGCTCGAAGATCGAAGCCTCGTCGGTGCGGCTGAAAACTACATCCGGCAAGAGGGTACGAATGCAGAGTGGGCGGTGAGAGTCGTCACCGACCGTCTGTTGATCGCCTACGCGCAGATCAAAGACGACTACTTGCGCGAACGCAGTTCGGACGTGGAAGACGTGACGCGGCGCCTTCTCACGACGCTCGGCGGTGAGCGCTCCTTGAAGCAAGGTTTAACTGAAGATTCGGTGATCGTCGCTGAAGAATTGTTGCCGTCGTCAATCGCCGAACTGGATTTCGCTCGTGTGCGCGCGTTAATTTCGGACGCCGGAGGGTGGACATCTCACGCGGCGATCATCGCGCGCGGCTTGGGAATTCCCGCAATCGTCGGCGTGCGCGATCTGCATCGCCGCTCGCGCACCGGCGATTCGATAGCGGTCGATGCGAAAAAGGGTGAAGTCGTGCTTCATCCTTTAACCGTCACGCTCAACGAATTCAAAGCAAAAGAACCGCACCGCGTTTTCTCAAACGTCGCGGTTGAAGCGGGCGCAACGGAAGCGAAACCCGCGCGCACGCTCGACGGAGTGGAGATTGCTTTGCGCGCAAACGTCGAGTTGCGCGCCGAGTATGAGGGGGTACGGCGCTACGGCGCGCAAGGAATCGGTTTGTACCGTTCCGAGTTTCTCTGGTCGCTGCACAACGGGATTCCGTCGGAAGATGAGCAGACGGAGGCTTACGCGGAAGTGGTGCGGCTGGCGGGCGGAGACGGCGCGACGATTCGTCTTTTTGATCTCGGTGGGGATAAAGCGGGATTACCCGAAGCAGAGGTGGAACGCAATCCGGCGCTCGGACTGCGCGCGATTCGATTTTGTCTTCAACACGAAGAAGTGCTGCGAAGGCAAATCCGCGCGTGCTTGCGCGCGGCGGCAACAGAGAAGTCTGTGCCACTCAAAATCGTGCTGCCGATGGTGTCTGACATTACGGACGTGAGACGCGCGCGGCGGATCATAGCCGAAGAGTGTGAGCGCTTGAAGATCGCGGAAACGAAGTGCGGCGAGATCAAAACGGGCGCGATGATCGAAGTGCCGTCGGCCGTCTTCACCGCGCACGCGCTGGCGCGAGAAGTTGATTTCTTCAGTTTAGGCACGAACGATCTCGTGCAATACATACTCGCCGTTGACCGCGGCAACGACAATGTTGCGGCGTGGTTTCGCACGCTGCATCCGGCGGTGCTCCGCAGCATTGATTACACTTTAACGGCGGCGCGCGTCCATTCAATTCCGGTCGTTGTTTGCGGCGAGATGGCGTCCTCACCGGCTTACGCCTTCGTGCTCGTCGGACTCGGCGCGCGCGATTTAAGCATGACGCCTTCGGCGATCCCGCGCGTGCGCCACATGATCGCCAACATTGATGCGGAGAGCGCACGACGCATTGCCGAAGAGTGTTTGCGATGTGATACGGCGGACGACGCCGAAGAGCTGATTAGGCAGCGACTCAGCGAAGGATGGCCGCATCTTTTTTCGCCGGAATCCTTGCCAACTCCGAAGTCGGCGGATAAAATCTAAAAAGCTTCGGTGCGCTTAAATGCCCGCGTCACAATCTGATATTCTTCGGTTCTGTTTTCCCACTCACGCGCTCGTTCTCCCGAAGCAAAGTCGTTACCGACGTTTGCCGCTTCGACGATTTCGTAAAGCCTTGCCCTTTACAACACGCTTTGATTCCGACCACCTTTGAGCTTCTCGCGCCGAACATCATTCCCGCGCTCCCTCCGATTGATTTTCATAAACTGAAAAACGGTGTCGTTTAAGCGTCTTTATTGAATGCGTCTCTTGTGACGTTGCCGCGCCGAATAAAAGCCTATTCTTTCCGCAAGGAGTTTGAATAAATCGTTATGAAAAAAGTTTTATGCGTCTTCTGGCTGTGGGTTCTTCTGTGCGGGATTCCGGTTTGCGCCGCGCAAACTCGATCTAACCCGGTTCGCCCGACGAATAGCGGCAACCGATTGAGTGATACTTCTGCTCATAGCGAATCAACGCCTGCGCGGACAACCGCCACCTCCTCCGCCGCTAAACCGAAAGCCACCGCTGCTTCCTCTTCGTCGAACAATTCAAGCGCGAATACTTCCGCCGGCGGGCCCACCGCGTCTACTGCGGCAGCCGTCAACACGACGACCGCCGCCGTCGTTTTAACAGACATCTACCGCGTCGGCGCGGGCGACGTGCTCGACATTCGCGTGCTCAACCACAGGACGCGCGAACCCACGCTCTACACGGTGATGGAAGGCGGCATATTGGAATTCCCGCTCGCGGGCGAACCCCTGTTCGTCGCCGGAATGACGACGGATGAGATTGATGCGCGTCTGTCTTCAGAGTTGAAGCGTCGCGCCGTTCTCACCAAGCCACAGATGGTTGTCAACGTGCGCGAATACGGAAGCCACATTGTCGTCGTAAGCGGTCTCGTTCATAACCCCGGCATGAAGATTCTGCGGCGCGAAGCGATGCCGCTTTACGCTTTGCTGGCGGAAGCGCAGCCGCGCCCCGAAGCCGGTCGCGTCACGATTGTTTCGCGGGCGACGGGGACGAGCAGCACGAGCACTTTAGGCGATGCGTCGGTAATGAACACGCTTGCGCAAGCGGGCGATGTGATTACGGTCGAAGCGCGTCCGCCGCAATTCTATTTCATCGGCGGGCAAATCGTCGCGCCGGGGCAAAAAGATTTTCATCGCGGACTGACTCTGACGCAAGCCATCCTCGCTTCGGGCGGCACGACACACTTTGCCGGAGGGCGCGCGCGCATACTACGCGCAGGAACGGATGGGCGTCTGATCAATACGGAGTACAATTTAAAGTCCATCGAGGCTGGCAAAACTCCCGATCCGAATTTACAATCCGGCGACCGCATCGAGTTGAGTCGCCGTCGTTGGTAAAAAGATGAAGCTGAAAAGATAAAAATAGAAGTTCGTTCTTCTTCTCGCTTCCCGCTTTTTTTCACCGTAGAACTTGACGCCACGCACGGCATTGATCAAGATACAAAATCTTGAATCGTCCGAAGCAGCAACAAGAAAGACACCACGAAGCGCGGGCGCAACTGTAAATCGTTTCGATTACGGTTGTGTCCGCGCTTTATGATGTTCGACAAAAATCTTATGCGGAAGCCTCGAAGCAGTCTCGTCATCTTCATCATCGCCAAGGCGATTCTCGAAACGCTGTTCGTGATTTTCCTTGTAGTAAGTTTTCACTACCGAACATTCTATTCACGCTTTGACGGTCGGATTGATGAAGCGAATGGGCGTCGAGTTGCAGGCTGGATGATTGCTGAAGCTGAACCATCGAAGCCAGTCGAGATGCAGCTTTACATCAATGACGAATTTGCGGCAAGCAGTATCGCCGACCGCCCGCGCCGCTCTGCGGCAAATGTTGAACTTGCGCAAGAAGGTGCGCATAAGTTTGCGTTTGACGTTCCGCCGCTTGCGGCAGGCAATTACGAAGCACGCGTTTATGTTGTGCATGAAAGCGGGGGTGGTGATCGGCGCACACTGCAAGCGTTGCCACAGCCCGCGCGATTCCGCGTTGATGCGGAGAGAAGTGAGGCGAGCGAATTGAACGGCGGTTTCGTGATTAAAGCGACGGAGTGATGATGCGGACGACGACCGGAGATGCTCAAAGAGAAGACGCGGCGGAAGCTGTTTCTTCACCGAGATGGTTAGCTGCCTGCGAGATCATGTCACTTGTGGCGTCGGTCGTGGTTGCGGAGTGGGTGGTTCTTCCGTTCACGCAGCGAGGAGCTGAGTTGGCGGTTGCCGGAATGGTTCCGGTTTGTGCGGCGCTCGCTTTAATGTTGTTTTCGCGTCAGGCGCAGGGCGAAACATGGCGCGAGCTTGGTTTGCGCTTCGATAATTTTTGGCAGGCGGCGCGTCTGCTTTTGCCCGCGATGATCGTCGCCTCGCTCCTTATGCTTGCGCTCGGTTTTCTACTTCCTAAATTTCAATTCGGCGCGCCGCGCGTGCGGCAAACTCCCGTCTGGCTTTTCGTGTGGGGCATCGGCTGGGGTTTTTTGCAGCAGTTCATGTTGCAAGGATTCGTTAACCGCCGCGCGCAGATGCTTTTCGGGAAAGGAGTAGGAAGCATCGTAGTTGTCGCGCTTGTGTTCGGATTGTTGCATTTGCCGAATCCTTGGTTAATGGTGGTCACTTTCTGCGGCGGACTCCTCTGGGCTTTCGTCTACCAACGCGCCCCAAACCTTTTGGCGCTAGCGCTTTCTCACAGCGTGATGACGTGGATTCTGATCGCTACGATCCCTGACACGCTGCTGCGAGGGCTTCGCGTCGGCTACAACTATTATTAATTGTTGCAATCATTTCTGTACCTGTTGAACAATGATTTGCTATAATCGCCCAAATGCGGCACAAGGAGTGCGAACTGGGCGGTCGCTGCCTCGCTTTCGGGTGAGGGAGAGGAAAGTCCGAACACTACAGGGCAGCGAGCCAGCTAACGGCTGGGCGCAGGGCGAATGGGGTGGCCTTTGAGGTTTTTTGCCCGTTCGCCGTGTGACGACAAGTGCAACAGAGAATAATCCAGCCAACGCGAGTTGAATGACGTTAGTTGTTTTTAGTCGCGTTGGTGATGGGTGAAACGGTGCGGCTTCTGAGTAATGAAGCTTAATGTAAGAGCGCACCAGCGCGTGTGGTGACACAACGCGGCTAGGCAAACTCCTCGCAGTGCAAGACCAAATAGGGAGACGGTTTGAGGGCGGCCCGTCCTCGTGAAAGCTTTTTGGCTTTCCCCGTCTCCGGGTAGGTCGCTCGATCCGTTTGGCGACAAACGGGCTAGATGAATGATCGCCGCTTTGCCTTTAACAAGCGAAGAACAGAATTCGGCTTACAGGGTCGCGCTGCTTGTGCCGCTAAACAAAAGAGTTTTGGAGTTCAGTCCTGAAGTAAATTATATTTCCGACTCATTCAGGAGACGTAAAAAAAGATGGTAAACCGCAAGGGAGTGTTTATTGGCGCTTACGTGCCGTTGGAATTAAAAGAATCTTTGCGAAGGCGCGCGGCGGCCGAGCATCGCACGCTATCGCAAGAGATCACGCGGATTCTGACAGAGGCCGTGCACGGGCGCGCGCTCGCGCCCGGCTCCATTGATCGCCGTAACGTCAATTCCGGCCCGCGCCGCCGCGATAGCGATCCGCTTCCGCGTCGTCGCTCATACGACGTTCCGTATGTTCCGCCGGACGCGTCCACGGGCGACGACTAAAGGCTCAACTTTCCTCACTTGTCGCAGCAGCTTATTGCCCGCCGCAATGCAATTATTTTGCGACGCTTGATGCGCCGCTTCCAAAAACCTTGTTATGCGAGAAGCGCGCCGTTACCATTGAGAGAACGGCGCGCTTCGGCTTTATCCAAACCTTAAGTTATAATCATCACACTTTAAGAAACGTCCGCCGCAATTAACAGTGAATCGTAGCAAACTTCTTTATTTAATGATGGGCGCGCTCGCCGGGTTACTCATCGGCTTTGTGTTCACCAACACCATCAACCGCCGTGACCACGACGAGATGCGCGCCGAGTTGGAACGCCTGCGCGCGGCAACCTCAACGCGCGCCGGAGAGGAAAATGTCGGCGGGAACTCGGGTGATGACCCTGCGGTGCCGCGCGTCTCTGACGAACAACTGCGCGGTGCGATTGCACGCGCCGATTCAACTCCGAACGATCTCGACATTCAGCGCAATCTCGGCCGCAACCTCTACTTTTACGCTTCCTACACGAACGACGCTGACATTTTCCCCGAAGCCGTGCGCCTCTTGCAGCGCGCACACGAAGGCGATCCGAAAAATTACGAGGCGACGCTCTACCTCGCCCACGCGCTTCTCGCCATGGCGCGAACAACCGACCCGAATTGTTTTGAAGACGCACGTCTCGTTTACCAGCAAGCCCTTCGCATGAAGCCCGACGATCCGAACGTGCACACGGGTTTGGGCATGACTTACTTTTTCGATAAACCCTCCGACCCGCAACGCGCGATTGACGAATATCGCCAAGCCCTCGCCCTCGATGCGCGCCACGAACAGACGCTGCAAAACTTGGCGTCGGCTCTGATCGCCGTTGGCGACACAACGGAAGCGCAAAAAACAATTGAGGAGTTAAAAAGTGTCAACGATCAGAATCCGGCCTTGCCCGACATCGAAGCGCAACTGATCCAGAGCCGCAACACGGCGCGAGAACGAAATTGAAATTAGCGATCATCATCATTCTTCTGCTGCTCGTTGGCGCGATTATTTATTGGCGCATTCGCCCGTATCTCAAAGCCGCGCGGCGCGTGATGGAAACCGTGCGCGCGATTCAAAATTCTGGAGAAGAATGCACCTTCGGAGTAAGTGAAACGAAGGGCAAATCGGGCGAGAAACTCATTCGTTGCGAATCGTGTGGGGTGTGGCTGCCGTCTTCCCGCGCGCTTGCACACCGTTCTTCGTCCAATGCAAGTTACTGTTCGACCGCTTGTCTCGAAAGCTCAAGTGCCCGCCCGCAACCTCAACGCAAATCTGCCGTCTAAAGCAAGAGATAATCTCCGGGAAATAAAAAGTCGAATCGAAAGTACGAAAACGATTTTGTGTAACTCAATCGGCTTTAGCTTTTGACCCCGAACGTGCGCCCCAGAAAAAGAAGAGCGTGGAAAGTATGAGCGCGAGCGGCGCGATGAGCAGCGCGGCGGACAGATGATGCGTGACGGGATCGATGCCGACCATCCGCGCGGCGGCGGCGAGCGGCGCGAGTCCTCCGTCTTTCAAAGTGTCTGACAAAACGCCGACAGCCGCGCGCGAAATGGCATCGCCGAACGCGTGTATAACCACAATGTTCAAAGCGACCGCCATCGCGCGCATTGCCGTCGGCACGCTCTCAAGCAGGATCGCGTGAAACGGCGCGTTGCTCGTAAACAACAGCGCGACCGCGATTGTGATCGCTGGAAGGTAAACGCGCGGGTCGGGCGAAGCAATCGCAACGAGCGTCGGCACAACGCCGAGAAGCGTGCTCACGGCGCAGACGAGAAAGTATGCGTTGCGCCGACGCGCCACGAGGCGATCAGATAACCACCCGCCGCCGAAAGTTCCCGTCGCTCCTGCCAGTAATACGACAACGCCGAGCGTAATCGCCGCGCCCGTCTCGCTCATTCCCTTATCGCGCACCAGCAGCACGGTCGCCCACGTCGCAAACGCGCCGAGCGCCGCCGTCAGCATTGTGTACCCGATGGTCGAGAGCAGCCAATCGCGCGTGCGCAAAATACTCAAACTCACCCGCCACCAAGATTCGCTTGCACGAGCGAAATCAGGTTCTGCATCAGAATTTGCACGCGCCTTCTCTTCGCCTCCGCTTGCTTGCGCTTCGACAGGCAAATCGGTCGCGCCGCGCACGGGTTCGCGCAAACGCCACACGAGCACGGCCATAATAAGACCCGGAACACCGACAATTGTGAACGCAGCGCGCCAACCGAAGAAGTGAGCGAGCACGCCGCCGATCACGAAACCGAGCGCGAACCCGATAGGGATCGCCGACTGAAACACGCCGAGCGCGGTGGCGCGACGATGCGGCGGAAAATAGTCGGCGATCAAACTCGGCGTAATCGTCGAGTAAGCCGATTCGCCGACGCCGACAAAAGCGCGCACAAAGCAGAGCGCGAGCGCCGCGCCCGACATCGTGAGCGTCACTCGAAATAGGGGAAGGTAAAGATTTACGGAGGCCGGAAGAAAAGTGATTTGGTCAACGACGCTCGTCGCAGCCGTCGCAACGCTCCAGATGACGGCGGCCGTCGCCATCAACTTCGCGCGCGGGCGGCGGTCGCCGAGTCGCCCGAATAGCGGCGCGAGAAAAGTGAAAGAGAGGAGTAGCGCGGCTTCGATGTAGCCGAGTTCGCTGTCGGTGAGCCGCAATTTTTCGTCGCGTAGCATCAGAGGCGCGACCGCCGGAAGCACTTGACGGTCAATGTAGTTTAAGAAGTTAACGACCGACAGCAGCGCGAGCGCATAGTACGAGTAGCGCGGGACGGGCGCGAGTGAAGATCGAGGTTGATTTGCGGCGGAATCAGATGTTTGATGTGAAGGAGAACTCATTTGTACGTCGGTATTTCTGAAGCGAACGAAGAGACGATGGCGGGCGTGATGTCGGCGAGCGTGCGGATGCGTGCGGCAAAATGTTTGCGACCAGCGCCCCATAAAAGTGTCGGCACGAGATTGAGCGTGTGATTACGAACGCTTAAATCTTCGATGTTGCCGTGATCGCTTGTGAGGATCACAGTCGTGTTATCAAGATTCACCGAATCAAGCAGCGCGCGTATGAAGCGGGCGAGAGACTCAATCACGACGAGCGCGGAAGAGAAATCTTGTTTGTGTCCTGCCGCGTCGGTAAGAAAGTATTCGTAAAGCGTAAAGCGATGTTCACCGGAGATGCGTGCAAGAATATGCGCGGCTTCTTCGGGCGTGCGCTCCGCGACATCCGCGCCTCTTTCGATCAATAACTTGTTCGTAAAATCATGAAAGAGCGCGCGCCCTGCGATTACATCTTCGAGCGTGCGAAACTCCATCCCGGCGGCTTCGACGGCGACGGTTGTGGCCGACACCCAGCGCGGGCGCATCTCGAAGAAGCGCGGCGTGTATGCGTTGGCGAAAACATTTGGAGCGATTCCGGCGCGCCGGAGTTGCAGAAAGATTGAGTGCTCGCGGATAATCTCGCGCAACGCTTCGTTGGGAAAACCCTGCTTGTGAAATCCGAGGGCGGCTGACGCGTTAACGCCCGTCAAGATCGTGGTTTGACCCGACGCGCTTTGCGGTCGTCCCTCAACGCCGAGCGCAGCGTCTGTGCGCACAAGCAATCCGTCATACGGCAACTGCGGCTCTTCATCCTGAAAAACGGCGAGCGGTTCGGCACGACGACCGAGCAAATGAAGCGGATTATCCGCATTGCGCGCCCCAATACCGAGACCATCAATAAAGACGAGAAGCACTGCCATAAGCTTTGCAGTGATAAGTAACATCACGCCGGAGCGCGGCGCAAGTTTGATGTCAAGTTACCAACGCTGGAGTTGAGACGCCCCGCGCAATCAGCATTCAACTTGTGGAAACAAAATCATTCGAGAAACTGGATATTGAGAAATTACCTCCAATGACTTGTTGGGCGGCGTCTAGACCCTAGACCAGAGTGTATAGCTTTTGTTTACGAACACCACTGATACCCGCGAGCAAGATTCTCTCGTTTCTGTGCAAACCATATTGCTTGTTGTTCTGACAAATTCTCAAAGCCCCACCTTCGGGCATAAACTAAAAACATATACAGCAACCGCCATTGACAAAACATCGTCAGGTCGGCAAACGTCACGCTCAACGGCATATTTTCGGAATAGCCTTCAATCAGCCACTCCAAAAGCTGTAAGCCTTCTTTCCGCCAGCCGTGCGGGTAAATTGTAATGGCAACGTCATATGCGAACCAGTGATAGCAACAATCATCAAAATCAAAGATATTTAACCGTGCGTCTTGGTATCGGTAATTTGTTTCTCCGAAATCACCGTGTATCAAGCCAAATGTTTGATTTGACTTTGGATAATCTCGCAATCGTTCTTTCAGCGCATCATATTCTTGCCAAACAATCTTCTCGGACTTAGGTAGAAAGTCCTCCACATCAAACAACAGCTTGTCCTCATTCCAAGCGAATCTACGAAAGCTATTGGAAGGAACGTAATCTTTTGAGAGAGCGTGAATTTGTCCAAGCGTTCTGCCACGAAGTCTAAAGTGTTCTTTGTTAGATTTGGCGGAATCATATCTAAAACGCTCACCTTCCGCTTCCTCAAAGAGGCAGGCAAACAGAAAAGCATTTGCAAAAGGTATGTCTTCGAGGAGTCGCCGCGCAACAGAAGAAATCGGAAGCGCGGCACCAACGCCGCTTCGATGAAGATAAGCAATAAAATCGAGTTCCGCTTCAATTTGTTCCTTCGTTCTGTCATAACTCGAAGTAAGTCGAAGGTAGCGCGTTTTGCCAGAGTGAACAAAGCTGTAAACATAATTAGCAGAGTCACCGAGATATTGGAGCGATTCACTATCACCCCGCCATAATTTGATTGCGGCATTTGCTAACTCGTTCCTACGAACTGAATGTGGCATTGAGTCACACGAGCCGTCGAACTATAATTTTAGTGCCCGGCGTTGTTGTCAACAGGCGAAAGACTCGTCGGGTGATACTGAATGGAGTCAGGGAGTTGACCGCGTTCGCGGTAGCTGCGAAGTTTGTTATGCAAAGTCTTGAGGCTTATTTGCAGCAGTTCGGCGGCGCGGGTTTTGTTGTTGTCGGTTTTTTGTAGAGTGCGCAGAATCATTTGCCGCTCGACCTCTTCAATCGGCGTGCCGACGGGAAGCGTAATCGTGTCTTCGCTGCGCACGCGCTGGCGTTGTTCGACCGGGTAGGGGGCAAGATGATGACGCTGAATCTGATCGCCGGAACAGATGATCACAGCGCGCTCAATCGCGTTGCGCAACTCGCGCACGTTGCCCGGCCAATCGTAGGATTGAAGCGCGTCGAGCGCGGCGGGGCTTAAGGATCGCGCCGGGCGCGTGTGCTTCTCGGAGAGTTGGTCAACGAGATGTTGAGCGAGAAGCGGTAGATCGTCTTTTCGGTGACGCAGTGCGGGCAATTCGATGCTGATGACATTCAAACGATACAGCAAGTCTTCGCGGAACTCTCCGCTCCGCACGCGCTCCAACGGATTTTTATTCGTTGCCGCAAGCACGCGCACGTCAACCGGGATTTCTTGCCGCCCGCCTAAACGCCGCACGGTTCGCTCTTCCAACACGCGCAGAAGCTTTGCTTGCAGAAACGTCGGCATCTCGGCGATTTCGTCGAGCAAGAGCGTGCCCGTGTGAGCGAGTTCAAAGCATCCTTGTCGTCGCAGCGCCGCGCCTGTGAACGCGCCCCTTTCGTGTCCGAATAGTTCGGATTCCATCAGCGTCTCAGGGATCGCCGAGCAATTAATGGCGACAAACGGCGCGTTCTTTCGTGGACTCAGATTGTGAATCGTGCGCGCGACGAGTTCTTTGCCTGTCCCCGATGCGCCCGTGATCAAGACGGAAGCCGACGACGGCGCAACCTGTTCGACGAGCGCGTAAATCTGCCGCATTGATTCGGACGAACCGACGAGTTCGCCGAACACTCCGCTGTCGCGCAGTTGTTTGCGCAGAATTTCGTTTTCGCGTTTGGCCGCTGTGTGCTCGATGGCGCGCTCGACGACGATGCGCAGCTTGTGCGGCTCGACCGGCTTTTCAAAGTAGTGATACGCGCCTTCTTCGCGGATGGCGCGCACGGCCGTTTCAACATCGCCGCGCCCCGTCAAAAGGATCACGGCCGTTTCCGGGTAACGCGCGCGCACTTCTTTCAACAAAGCGAAGCCGCCCATGCGCGGCATCAGAACGTCGGTAAGGATTACGGAAGGATGAAAACTTTCGATGCGGTCGAGCGCCGCGAAGCCGTCCCGCTCCGATTCGACCTCGAAACCCCATTCATGGAGGAGATCGCGCAAACCATCGGCGATGGCCGGTTCGTCGTCAACAATGAGAACTTTCGGCTTCAGCATCAAACGCAGTTTAGCACAGAAGAAGCGACGGTTTGGTCAAGACGCCCGCGCCCGGAGATTCTATTGAGAGTAAAAGTCGGCGATGGCGCTTGCGAGCGCGGCGGTGGTGAACTCTGCGGGTTGAATGTCAATCTGCAAGTTGTAATCGGCAGCCGTCTGCGCGGTGATGTCACCGATACACGCGATGTCTACGCCCGCGAGCAGTTGGTTTAGGTCGGTCGTGTCGAATAGCAGAGCGAAGTTTGCAACGGTTGACGAACTCGTGAATGTAATGCAATCAATACCGCCGCCCGCAAGCATCACTTCAACGCGCGCCCGATCCAGATTCTGTGGCGGCACAGTGCGATAGACTGTGACCACATCGGCACGCGCGCACGCTTCTTCCAAAGCGCGAGGAAGATAATCGCGCGCGACGGCAGCGCGGGGGAAAAGGAAAACCTGCCCTTGCAGTTTCTCCCGCCCGCCCATGTATGTTTCGAGCGCGCGAAAGACGCCTTCGGCCTTAAACTCCTCCGGCACAACGTCAACGTGAACCGCAGCTTCGCGTAACGCTTCGGCCGTTCGCTCGCCGATGGCGCACACGCGCAAATCGTCCAACGCGCTCGCATCCCGTCCGTTCACGCTTAATCGCCGCATGAAATACTCGACGCCGTTCGCGCTCGTGAAAATCACCCAATCATAACCGTAGAGATTACCAATCGCTTCATCAACCGCTTCATAAGACTCCGGCTCGATGATCTCAATCATCGGACACTGCACGACGCGCGCGCCGTAATCTTCGAGTTGTTGCGCGAATTCGGCGGCCTGCGTGCGCGGGCGCGTGATCATGATCGTGCGATCTAAGAGCGGCAATACTTTATTACGCATTGAATAACAAGTTATGAAGCAATGAAAACGCCGTTCCGCTTTTGGTGTGAGCGAGTTCAGACGCTGCGGCGTTTGAAATTCAAGACTGCAATTCATGAAGCAAGCGGTTTGCGCCGCGTTTCATTAGCTGTTCGGCGAGCGTTTCGCCTAAACGCTGCGGCTCGTTTGCTTCGCCTTCTACCCCGTCACGGATCACAATCTCGCCAGAGCGATTTGCAACCATACCGTGAAGTTGCAGGCGGTTCGTGTTTGTGATGAAAGCGTGAGCGGCGATTGGCAGTTGGCAGCCACCGCCCAAACTGCGCAGAAGTGCGCGTTCGGCCGCGCACGTTAATGCCGTCGGTTCGTCGTTAAGGTTTTGCGTAAACTTGTTTGTCCTCTGATCTTCGGTGCGCGTTTCAATGCCGAGCGCGCCTTGTCCGACCGCAGGCAAAATTTCTTCAATCGGAATGTATGAAGTTATACGCTCTGCCGATCCTAATCTGCGTAATCCGGCGGCGGCGAGGATGATCGCATCGTAGTCTCCGCGATCAAGCTTGGCGAGTCGCGTGTCAACATTGCCGCGCAGTTCTTTGATTTCAAGATGCGGATGAAGATGTTTCAACTGTGAAGAGCGGCGCGGACTTGATGTGCCGACGACTGCGTTCTCAGGAAGAGACGCAAGCGAAGTTTGAAGATGAGAACGCTGCTGCGAAACATGGGCGGGCAACACGAGAGCATCGCGCGGGTCTTCGCGTTCGGTTATGGCGGCGATGTGAAGCCCGTGCGGAAGGATGGTGGGTAAATCTTTGAGCGAGTGAACCGCGATGTCAATTCGTTCGTCGAGCAGGGCTTCTTCAAGTTCTTTGGTGAAAACGCCTTGACCGCCGATGATTGAGAGCGGAGCGTTTTTAAGACGGTCGCCAGTGGTCTTGATGATCTCAATGTGGACTTCCGCGTGCGGCGAAAGGGTTTGCAGGCGCGCCTGAATCGTTTTCGCTTGCTGCAAAGCGAGTTGAGAACCACGCGAGCCGATAATGAATGAATTGCTATTCTTCAATGCCGAAACTGTCGCGCCACGCCTGCACGTTTTCCGCCTCGCCTGTTTCATATGAACGACGCAGGCGATGAATGACAGGGTGAGATATTTTATTGATCGTCGCTTCGATTAACGCCCGCACTGCTTGCTCCTGCTGTGGAGTGAGATCGCCCAGACGGTGACGCTGGCGTTCATACTCGGCGTCGGCGATGCGTTGAAGCTTACACCGCAGCGCGTCAACGGTTGAACCGATCTCCATAAAACGCAGTTTCTGATTAAACTGCTCAACTTCCGAATCTACGATCAACTCGGCGCGCGCTGCTTCGCGTTCGCGTTCGCGCTTGTTCGTCTCCACCACCGACGCCAGATCATCAACATCGTAAACGAATGAATTTTCTAAGTCGCTGATCGCCGGATCGACGTTGCGCGGCACGCTGATGTCAATGAAGAAGGCTGGACGCCCCCCGCGCACCCGCGAAGCTTCTTCGGCCATCTCCTTCGTGATCACGAAACTTTCAGCCGCCGTCGAGCAAATGATGATGTCGGCTTGCGGGAGGTGTTGAGAGAGAGAAGCAAGAGTAAACGCTTCGCCGCCGAACTGTGCGGCAAGCGCGCGCGCGGTATCTTTCGTGCGGTTGGCGATAAGGATGCGCGCGGCTCCGTTGCGCGCGAGATGACGCGCGGCGAGTTCGGCCATTTCACCCGCGCCGACCAACATCACCGTGCGACCTGCGAGCGTGCCGAAAATCCTCCGCCCCAATTCGACCGCCGCGTAACTTATCGAAACTGCTGAAGAGGCGATCCCCGTCTCCGTGCGGACGCGCTTGGCGACGCGCAGCGCGTGATGCAAAAGGCGATGCAACACGCGCCCCGTTGTGCCGCGCTCCGTCGCCAGCGAATAAGCCTCACGCACTTGACCGAGCACTTGTGGTTCGCCAACGACCATCGAATCAAGCGACGCCGCGACGCGAAACAAATGTCGCACCGCCGCTTCATCGCGGTGAACGTAAATGTGATTGGCGAGCAGGGCGGGAGGCACATTGCGCTTTGTGCTTAAAAAATCACAGATGCGCGCCACGCCTTCCTCTTCTTGATTATCGCCCGTTGCCGAGATTACCTCCACGCGGTTGCACGTCGAAACGATCAAGGCTTCGCGCACCGCCGCGCCGTCCACAAGCGCGCCGAGACTTTCGGCACACGCATCCTTTGTGAACGCGAGCGACTCACGAATCTCGACCGGAGCGGTTTTGTGGCTGATCCCGACCAGAACAATTGACATGGAGTTACGAAAAAGAAAAATTTCATAAGCATTTTAGTTGATGAATCTGCGAGCGGCAAGCCACAACGACGGCAAATATTGAAGGTCGGGCGGGAAACGTGCGAAACTTTCGTAAATGCTATCCACCATTTCTCCAAATGCGACGGAAATTTACGATGCCTGACCGAAACGATGCGTGGCAATTGCTTTGCGAATACACGAAGGGCGAGAGTTTGCGGCGTCATGCGCTCGCGGTTGAAGCGGCGATGCGGCAATGTGCTCTGCGCTACGGCGATGGGGAAGGGGACGCCGAAGAATGGGGCATCACAGGCTTGCTGCATGACTTCGATTATGAAATGTTTCCGGGTGAGGCGGAGCATCCCTATAAAGGCGCGAATATCCTCTGCGGGCGCGGCTATCCCGATCAGATGATCCGCGCGATCATGGGGCACGCGCCGTACACAGGTGTGCCTCGCGACACGCAGATGGCGCGCGCCCTGTTTGCGGTTGACGAATTGTGCGGCTTCCTCGTCGCGTGCGCGCTCGTGCGCCCGTCGCGCAATCTCGACGGACTCGAAGTGTCGTCCGTTAAAAAGAAACTTAAAGACAAAGCCTTCGCGCGCACCGTTAACCGCGACGACATTCGGCAGGGCGCGGCAGAACTCGGCGTCGAATTGGACGACCACATCCGCTTTGTGATTGACGCTTTACATCCCGCGCAATCCGAACTCGATTTGCGGCCAAGCGACGCGGAGTAAACAAGATAAACATTGGTGCGAACCCGTGCCGATGGTATCATTGCGACGGTAATTAGCACTTCAAACATTATGAAGTATTACGACGCGAAGCCCGCCGCACGGGACACAAATCTTTTCGTTTCGGCGGCAGTAAACGGTTAAAGAGTTGACCCTTTGAGGAGGACGATGATGTGTAGTGTTTGATTGCTCGCGGCTTTTGGAGAAGAAAAGTTGCTAAGGAACATTACGCCGAAGTTGAGAGCTGCCGACGTAAGAAGAACGGCGAGTAAAGCTGTGATGCTTGCTTGCAGCACGCGCCGTCGTGCGGTATGGCGGTAAACAAAAACAGTTGCATAAGTGATCGCGGCAATTGGTAGTAACAGAGACAATAAAACTCTTGGATTCAAATTGATGAGTAGCACGCTCCATGTCGTGGGAAGCGAGCCGAAAATCCCGAAGTGGAAGCCTAGCAGCAGGGGAAGCGCGCCGATAAGGGCGGCAAGCAGGGAGGTGATGATTAACAGCTTCCAGCGCATGTGAATTGAATCTTCTGAAGAAGAAACAAAAATCGTAGAAAGCAGTCCCAAAATTTGTTACTAGGTAAGGGCTAAAACGACTTTAAGCATACCATAATCAGGGCGAACTGTTTGTGTAGAAAAGAAATGCAGGCTTTGTGCTTTTGCGTATGCAGTGTTTAGAAACCGAATTTGAAATTTGAGTTTTATTCATTTGAGGAACAAAGGAAACGATGGTTGCTAGAAACGCTCTGCTTTACCTTTCGCGTCAAGAGGGATTGAAGGACTTTGCGACGCGCTTTCGCCCGTTCAAAAATTTAACCACGCGCTTTGTCGCGGGCGAAACCATTGACGACGCGGCGAGCGCGATCCGCGAGATTAACAAGCTCGGTTGCACGGCCTCGTTCGATCACCTTAACGAATCCGTCGCGCGCAGTGAAGAAACTGAAGAGGAAGTGCGCGAATACCTGCGCATCCTCTCGCGCATTGATGCGACGGGCATCCGCTCCAACGTCTCGATCAAACTCACACAGTTTGGTCTCGGCATTGACCCGGAGTTGGGTTACACGAACGCCCGTGCGGTCGTTGTCGAAGCGGCTGAACGCGGCAACTTTGTGCGCGTTGACATGGAAGGCTCGGACGTGACGCAGGTGACGATTGACATCTTCAAGCGTCTGCGCGATGAGTTCGACTTGAACACGGTCGGCATCGTCGTGCAATCCTATTTGCGTCGCACCGAATCGGACGTGCGCGATCTGCTAAAGATTCCGGCGCGCATACGTCTTTGCAAAGGAGCTTACAACGAAGGGGCAGAGGTCGCATTCCCCGACAAAAAGGATGTTGACGCAAACTACGTGAAACTAATGCGCACGTTGCTTTCTTCGGGCACGTATCACGGCATTGCGACGCACGATGAACGCATGATCGAAGCGACGATTAATCATGTCAAAAAAGAGAACATCGGCAAAGACAAATTTGAATTTCAAATGCTCTACGGCGTGCGCCGCGATTTGCAAGAGCAGCTCGCGCGCGACGGCTACAACATGCGCGTCTACGTGCCTTACGGCAAACACTGGTATCCGTATTTCATGCGCCGCTTGGCGGAGCGACCCGCCAACGTCTGGTTTATCACGAAGAATTTGCTCAGAGGTTAAAACACGATAAGGTGGGGATGGAAGGATTGAATTATGTTTTGCCTTAGCTGCGGAGCCGGAAATCAGAAAACGAAATCTTATTGCACACGCTGCGGCGAATGGCTGCCCGATCCGAAAGTGTCGGCACAGACGGAGTTTGGCGGTTCGTCTCCGCAGCAGAACATCAAAATGATTCGCATCATGAGCGTGTTGAGCGCGAGTTTCGCGTTGTTCTCGGCAATCGCACTCTACGCCACGCATCTGGGAACCGGCAAGGGGAACTGGGCGGTTTACGTCGCGGCCGCCTTCAGCCTCACTGTCGCCGTGTGGCAAATCTGCAATCTCTTTATCGCACTCAAACTTGATCGACACTTAAAAA
Organism: Pyrinomonadaceae bacterium; assembly: GCA_013696465.1. Taxonomy (GTDB): domain Bacteria; phylum Acidobacteriota; class Blastocatellia; order Pyrinomonadales; family Pyrinomonadaceae; genus JACCYN01. The sequence goes on along the minus strand of JACCYN010000379.1, from coordinate 1,179 downwards.
GAGGGCGCGCCAACAACGCACCCGGCGACCAAAATGCACAATTCGCCAATAACTCAACCGCGCCTTCGCTTCCTGCAAGCGAAGCCGTTGAGTTTAACGCGGGACGAAGCGTGACCGACCGTACAACTGAATTACTGGAGCCTGTGCCGCGCCGCGCCGGGCGCAACCCCTAAGCGACAAATGGAGATGCTAATACCAATTCTCTGGGCGGTGCTCGGCGTGATCCTCATCATCGCCGAAATATTCACGCCCGGTTTTGTCTTGCTCTGGTTCGGCGTCGGTGCGCTCACCGCCGCGTTCATGAGCGTCATCGGCTTTGATTACCCACTACAGTTTCTCGGCTTCTTCGTTGTCTCGATTGGGCTAACAGCTCTTTCACGAACAATCTTCAGCAATTACTTCACGCACGGCAGCGGCAGCCCCGAACTCAAAACGGGCGTTGACGCGCTTCCGGGACAGATCGGCACAGTCAGCACATCAAGTCGCGGCGCGCTACACGAGGGCGCGGTTAAAGTTTTCGGATCGACTTGGACAGCCTATCCGGCAGAAGGCGAACAGCCACTGGAAACTGGCGAGCGCGTCGTAGTGGAAAGAGTGCAGGGCGCCTCGATCTATGTCAGGCGCGTGCGAGCGATACCGGAATGGAGGGAGAATTAAGAATACAGCCGTAGAACTTCTTTATTTCTACACCAGTTCCAATGACTTATTCGGCGCGGCTCTCCAAATATTTTTCACCTAAACATACGCCTCCATCGCCTTAACGAGCGATCCTGACGACATGCTGCCAATGGACGCGCACGGGAACTTTCAATCTCTATCACTTCGTGAGTCTCTCTGTTGACTCGAAGCCGCAGGCACGCGCATCCATAGCCATAGCTGTCTACATTAGTCCGCACCCATTGCCGCGGACTGAAATACGGCAATTCCCAGTCGCCTTCAACCTGATACCCGCCTTGTATCCCGATTATCCATTCGCCGTCCCGATCATACAGCCAAATGTTCGCGGGCGTCGGATTACTAAGCCAACCGCAGCGCGTTTCAAATTGGAGGGCTGCGGACTGGTCTAGGGTGTCCATTTACAAAAACTATGGCGACTTACAGCAGGCAACCAAAGATTATCAATTGGAGCTTTACAAGTTTCTTATTCATAATTCTCTCCATGTCAACAGGCAAGCGCCT
>JACCYN010000378.1 GCA_013696465.1 Pyrinomonadaceae bacterium | reverse complement strand
CAAACCCCGCCAGAAGGCACCAACTGCCCTCTTGTTTTTTACTGAATACCTTTTTGTTTACAAGGTAATTCAGTTGTCAAACATCAAAAAAGCGGGCTTCAAACTTTCGCTGTGGAAAGCTCGAAGCCCGCTCCGTTCAAATCTTGAACTAAACTTTTAAGATTTTCAGGAGCGGAAACATTCACGCTCCCGCTAAACTAAACTTGTCTGCTATGACGATCTTTAATCGCCGATCCCTTTATCGCTCCGTCTTGTTCTTGCAGGCGATTGCCCGCCGTGAGCGGATAGAGTGAGGAGGAACCAGAGCGATTAAACGCACGGACGCCTGACACGACGACGCACGGCTGCCACATCATGGCGGCGGCGGTTGCTTGCCTGCGCTTCGCGGTTTCTCTTGTCCAGTTCGTCAACATTGAAATTCTTTTCCTCTAGTTACGCGCTCTTATCTTCATAAACGCGAACCTGTGTTTATACGCTCGTTCATCATATGTGTCAAGGCTTTTTTCAAATTAATTTTCGAACTCCCACTTTAAGAAGTTCCGCCATGTCGTTTCGTTGCTTCATCGCGCGCACTCGACGGCAAAAACTTAAGACGTGCATCGCGTCATCTATTTGCGCGCCGTAAAACCGAGACGCGCCGCACCGAGTAGTCCTGCGTCATCGCCGCAACGCGCCGGAACGATCTGCACGCGCCGGGCGGGTTGCGCAAAAGCTCGCGCGTACATTTCCCTTCGCGCGTGTTCGATGAACAAATCCCAACCGTTCGCCACGCCGCCGCCGATGACGATCATCTCAGGATTCAAAATGTTGGCAAGACTCGCAAACGCGACGCCGAGATAGAATCCCACACGCGCGAACGTCTCAACCGCAAACTCATGACCCTCAACGCCTAAATTGTAAATCTTCTCCGCCGTCAATTCCGTGTCAGCTTGAATTTGAGCATCAGGAAAACGTCCGATCATCTTGCGCGCGATGCGCACAACGGCCGTCGCCGAAGCGTAAACTTCAAGACAGCCGCGACTGCCACATGGACACGGGAAGCCTTGCGGCTCAACTCCGATGTGCCCGATCTCTCCTGCCGCGCCACTTGCTCCGCGCCACAATTCGCCATTGAGAATAATTCCGCCGCCGACGCCCGTGCCGAGCGTCAAGCAGATCAGCGAATCAACCCCCGCCGCCGCGCCCCGCCATCTTTCGCCGACCGCCGCCGCGTTCGCATCGTTTTCCAAAACTGCGTGCCAAGGCAATTCGCTTTCAAGTCGCGCGCTTAAATTAAATCCATCGAGGCACGGGAGGTTCGGCGCTTTTGTGATCGTTCCTGTTTCTACCTTGACCGTGCCCGGCACAACAACAGAGAAAGCGCGAATCGCATTCACTCCCCCACCGCCTTCGTTTCCTTCAGCGCATTCTCTCGCCGCAGCGATGAGAGCGAGCGCGATCTCCTCTGCGCTTCCGTCCTTCGGCGTCTCTCGCTTCGAGCGATGATGAACAACTCCTCGCGCATCAATCAGCGCCGCGCGCAGATATGTGCCGCCGAGGTCGGCGGCGATCACAAACTCATCTTGTTCATCCCTTAACAAATACGGCGTTTCCATTCCGGCGGATCGTTCCACAAAGCGCGGCACGCTTCAACCCATCGTGCGACTACACTCCACGCATACTCACGCGGCGAAAGATCGTCGCCCCATCCGGCGTGGACGCGGCGACGACGAGCGTCGAATCTCCCAACGGCACAATGACATTAAAACTCGCCTTGCCCTCTCCATCTAACTTGATCTCACGCCGTTCGCCTTCATGCCAAACGAAGAGTTGCGTGTTCGACGTACCTACGTCGTCTTTGCCCGCGCTCTCCCATTGCGCATCTCTACCGGGTGCGCTCGGCGCGAGATTGTTGTTTGTCGTCTGCGCCTGTGAGACGCAAAAGAAGAGGACGAGCAGCAGGAACGTCGGAAGAATCGTTTTAATCGGCAAGATGTTTCACCCGCGACGGCGACCGAGCATGTCGAACCCGACGGCCGCGACGAGCACCGCGCCCTTCACGATATTTTGAATGTAGCTTTCCACGTCTAAGAGTGACATGCCGTTGTCTAAGCTCGCCATGATCAGCGCGCCGACGACCGCGCCAAACACCGTCCCGCGCCCGCCCATCAAGCTCGTGCCGCCGATCACACACGCCGCAATCGCGTCCAACTCCATCAAGTTGCCCGCGTCAGGCGTCGCCGATCCGACACGCGCCGTGTGCAAGAGCGAAGCGATCCCGGCGACGACGCCCATCACGCAGAAGGCGGCGAGGATGTGTTTGCGCAAACTGATTCCTGAAAGCCGCGCGGCGTCGGGATTTCCGCCGATGGCGTAAAGGTAGCGCCCAAACGTCGTGCGCTCGGTCAGGAATGCCCCGACGATGGCGACCGCAAGCAGGACGATCACGGGAATGGGCACGCCGCCTTGCGAGTTCATCAGAAGGACAAACCCGACGACGAGGAGCGCGGGTAAGATGATGCGTAAAGCCGTCACGCCTGTGCCCGCCGCCGTGAGATTATGCCGCCTTCGGGCTTGATTGCGCCGGACGTTGATCCACGCAATCGCCGCAATCGCCGCCACGCCCAGAGCGATACCGACCGGGGGCGCAACGAAATCGCGTCCGAGCGATTTGAACACGGGCAACACAACCGGAATCGTGTTGCCCTCGCTGTACCCTAAAACCGCTCCGCGCCAAGCGAGAAGCCCGCCGAGTGTAACGATAAACGCCGGGATGTTCGCGTAAGCCACTAGAGCGCCTTGTGTTGCGCCGATCAAAAGCCCGACGAGGACGGCTGCGCTCAACGACGGCACAAGCCCGTAATCTTGCCATGTGGCGGCGACGACTCCGGCAAACCCAGCGACTGCGCCCACCGATAAATCGATCTGCCCGGCGACAATCACCATCAGCATCCCGGTCGCCAACACGCCCGTCACCGCCATCTGCTGCAAGAGTTTCGAGAAGTTAACCGCGCCGAGAAACAGCCCGTAAGGATGTTGCTCACTAATCGTCGCCCACTGAAAGAAAATCCAGATTAAGACGAGCGCAAACAGCATCGTGTACGCGCGCAAAGATGCGGTCGGAATTGCGAAGCGACCGATGCGCGTTTGCGGCGCGCTTGTCGCTTCTTCCACAACGACGCCCGGCGGCGCAACGTCCGCCGTCACAACCGGGCGATCAGTTTCAGGCTCACCGGCCGAACGCTCCATGAGAATCCTCTTTGTTAAGCACTGAACTTGAAGAAGACGATTAACAGATTGAACTTCATCGCCCCTCTCAAGCGGCGCGCTCCTGCGTGTGCCCTGTCGCGCAAGCCATTACTTTTTCCGGCGTCGCGTCGGCGCGCGTGAATTCTCCCGTCACGCGCCCTTCGTGCAACACGAGCACGCGGTCGGAGAGTCCGAGCACTTCCGGCAACTCCGACGAGACGAGCACGATGGCCAAACCTTCGCGCGCAAGGCGGTTGATTTCGCGGTAAATCTCTTGCTTCGCACCCACATCAATGCCGCGCGTCGGCTCGTCAAGAAAGAGCACGCGCGGGTTGGTGAGCAGCCACTTGGCGAGCACAACCTTCTGTTGATTGCCGCCGGAGAGCGTTCCGGCGACGGTCAAAACGGAGTTAGCCTTGATGCGCAGATCAACCATCGCGCGTTCGCCCGCCGCCGTCTCCGCGTCTTCATCCGTTAAGAAACGCCCTGAAAGTTTGCTCAAGCCCGCGAGCGTCATGTTGTTCAAGATTGTCTGATCGAGCAGGAGGCCGAAACGCTTTCGGTCTTCGGTGACGAACCCCAGGCCCTTCCGGATCGCATCTGCCGGGCGGGTGATGTGCGTGCGTGCGCCGTCAATGAAAACTTCGCCGCCCGTGCGCCCCGCGTGCGCGCCGAAGACGCCCATCAGCAAGTCGCTCCGCCCCGCGCCCATCAACCCCGCGACGCCCAAGACTTCGCCCGCGCGCACCCTGAAACTCACACGTTTAACGAGGAGTTTCCCGCGCACGTTCGGGTCTTCAACCGTTACATCGCGCGCTTCAAACACAACTTGTCCGCGCGTGTGGTCGGCTTGCGGGAAGATGTCTCCCACTTCGCGTCCAACCATCCGCGCGATCACGCGCCGTTCGTCCAAGTCAGTCGTCTTATCCGTTCCCACCGTGCGCCCGTCGCGCAACACTGTAATGCGATCAGACATGCGGAAAACTTCATCGAGTTTGTGCGAGATGTAGATCATGCCGACGCCGCGCGCGCGCAAGTCACGGAGTATGCGAAAAAGAGTTTCAACTTCTGCGTTGGCAAGCGCAGCGGTCGGTTCATCCAGAACGAGAATGCGTGCTTCTTGCGAAAGGGCTTTGGCGATCTCGACGAGTTGTTGTTGACCGATGCCTAACTCGCCGATTGGGGTGCGCGGATCGACGGCTAAACGCAAGTTTTCGAGAAGGCGCGTGGCGCGGCTGTAGAGTTCCTCGCGGCGCACAACACCGAAACGGCGCGGCTCGCGCCCCAGAAAAATGTTTTCGCCGATTGTCATCTCGCGCACGAGCGAAAGCTCTTGGAAGATAACGGCGATCCCTGCTCTCTCCGCTTCGCGCACGCCACCGAAGCGTTGTGGTTTGCCGTCAACAAAAATCTCGCCGCCGTAACTGCCGTGAGGGTAGACGCCGCCCAAGACTTTCATCAGAGTTGACTTGCCCGCGCCGTTTTCTCCGACGAGCGCGTGCAATTCGCCCGCGCGCAAGTCGAACGACACACCGTCCAGAGCGCGCACGCCCGGAAACGTCTTCGTGATGTTGCGCATCTCCAAAAGCGCGGCGCCGTTCGTCGCTGTCATGCTGCTAATTTCACAGATGTGACGTTTCTAATTTCAAATCAGAAAAGCAGCGCTCGATCATACGGAAGCAAAGCGGCGAGAAGCGTAAACACAAAATTGTTTTCCGTTCCCGGCGTTCTCAACCGCACCGCTTGCGGCCATTGTTCGCGCGGCACGTTTCTGTAAACGTCTTCCATTTTGTGGTAGCCGTCTTTGATGAGAGTTTGCGCCACATTGTTTTTGTCAACCGCGATTGGCTCGTGCAAGACGGACGGTACTTCGATCTTACCGTTATTAATTCTGTCGGCCGCCTCCGGCTTTTCGCCCCGCGCGAGCTTGATCGCGTTGTCAACGGCGCTATGGGCGAGCGGTCTGATCGGCTTGTAGATCGTCATGCTCTGCCTGCCTTCGACGATGCGTTGCACGGCGTCTAACTGCGCGTCCTGCCCCGTCACGATCACGTTCTTCGCACGGTCGCCGAGCGCTTGAATCGCCCCGCCAGCCGTGCCGTCATTCGAGGCGACGACGGCTTGAATGTCGCCGCCTGTTCTCGTCATCGCGTCTTCCGTGATGCGCAAGGCTTCACTCGCCAGCCACTCGCGCGCGTACTGATTCGAGATCACTTTAACGTCGCCGCGATCAATCGCCGGTTGCAAAACTTTCATCTGCCCGTTGCGGAGGAGGATCGCGTTGTTGTCCGTTTGTGAGCCGCCGATCAAAACGTAGTTGCCGCGCGGCGCGCGCTCCAGAGCGTACTGCGCTTGCATCTCGCCTATTTTCTCCACCTGATGAGAAACGTAGAGGTCAACGTCGGAGTCGGTGATCAAGCGGTCGTAACTTATAACGGGGACTCCCTGCTGGTGCGCTTTTTCGACGATCCGGGCGGCGACTTTGCCGTTATGCGGCGCGACGATCAAAACGTCCACGCCGCGCGTGAGCATACTGTCGCACTGACTGAGTTGCCGCGCGTCGTCGCCGTTAGCGACTTGCACATCAATCTCCGCTCCAAGTTCTTTAGCGCGCGCTTCGACGAGTTCCTTGTCGCGCTGCCAACGCTCTTCCTTCAGCGTGTCCATCGAAAAGCCGATGCGCACTTTGCCGCCTGAGCCTGAGTTGTTGCGCGGCTGGCTTTCGTTCGTGTTCTGCGGCGGGCTGACGCAGCCCGTGATCAGCAACGTGGCGGCAACAAATGGTATCGAAAACTTTTTGAGAAGTCGCATGAAATTAGTCGTCCCTTCTTCGGTGTGAAGCGGATTCGTCTCGGTCGCTGGAAAGAGGCGCGCGAAAAGATAGAGCAATATCCTGACGACACTCAGGCGCAGGCGTTTTCCTTTCGCCGACTTCGTAAATCTTCAAGACAAAGCTTTTCAGTTTACGCCCCCGAAGCTTAATTGGAAACGCGCACACGATAAAGCTTAAGACGAGAGCTTCTGTTGATGCCCCCTAGCCTATCAAATTTGGCGAAAATTAACATTGAAAATTTTCACCTCAAGTGTTAGCGTACTTATCTAAGAAAAGAGTTAAACTTCTCCGCTTCCGAAAAGAAGGTTGCCGAGACTTATCCGTAGATTCAAGAGACCGAGGTCGCAAGCGCATTAACCCGGTTCTTCTTGAATCACAAACGGCGTCTAACGCCGAAACACTTCTAACAACTCCGCGCGAACTGCGTTTTTATTCAAGCCGAAGAATTAAGCGCAGGATGAACGCCGACGAGTTCCCCGTCAGGAGGATTTCCCATGCGTCGAATGCTCTCCGTTCTTCCCCGCACATTTTTCTGCGCGATAGTCGTGCTGCTGTTCACCGTCGCCGCGCAAGCACAATTCAAAGCCAATCTGCAAGGCACAGTGACCGACCCGGCGGGCGGCGTCGTGGTGGGCGCGACCGTCACGCTTACGAGCAACGAAACGCAACGCGCGCAAACGGCGACGACCAACGAAGAAGGATTTTACCGTTTTTCGGCTTTGCCGCCCGGCTCCTACACGGTGGCCGCTGAACAGGCGGGTTTCAGTCGCGCGTTAGTTGAAAACTTCGTGATCGCCGCCGAAGAAACGCAAGGACTTGATTTGACTTTGACGACCGGCCAAATAACCGAAACTGTGACGGTGACAGACACCAACTCGACCGCTCTGCAAACGGAGAACGCCAATGTTTCCGGCGTCGTTACCACCGCCGAAGTGCGCAACCTTCCGCAGGTCGGGCGCGACCCTTACGAACTACTGCGACTAACGCCCGGCATCCTCGGCACCGGCGCGCGCAGTGGCGGCGGTGCGTCGGTCGGATTTCCAAACAGTCCGGGCGATGATGGAAACGTGGCGGGTCCCGGCGGCTCAAACTCGTCGGTTTTTCAAAGCGAAAACCAAGTTCCGATCTCCGCCAACGGTCAACGCATCTCAAACAATAATTTTCAGATTGACGGCGTGAGCGTTAACAGCCTTCAGTTTGGCGGTGCGGCCGTCGTCACGCCGAATCAAGAATCCGTCAAAGAAGTGCGCGTAACCTCAAGCACTTACTCGGCGGAGCAGGGACGCAACTCCGGCGCGCAGGTCGAAGTCGTTTCGCAAAACGGCACGAACGATTTTCACGGCAGCGCATTTTTCAAATACAACGATCCGGCATTGAATGCCTTTAACAAGTACGGCGGGATTAACACGCCGCCGCAGC
>JACCYN010000353.1 GCA_013696465.1 Pyrinomonadaceae bacterium | reverse complement strand
GGCGAAGAAGTGCAGATCGGCTTTAACGCGCAATACCTGCAAGATTTCTTGAACGTCGTCGGCGACGGATCGGTAGCCGTCGAGTTTAAGGATTCAAATTCGCAAGCGCAGTTAAAACCGGCCGGAGACGCCGACTACGATTACAAATACGTCGTGATGCCGATGCGTCTGTGAGCAGGGAAACAATTTCGCCGATTCTCAACGGAGATTGGAGCGACGATGACGGGCAGCGTATGGTAAACTCCGCCATATGCTGCTCGAATCGCTTGAAGTTCACAAATTCAGGAATTTGAGCGGTAGAGCCGCTTGGAGCGCGGGGCTGAACATTATCTATGGCGACAACGGGCAAGGGAAAACAAATTGGCTGGAAGCCATTTATGTGCTTTCTACGACCAAATCCTTCCGCACCCAGCGACCGCAGGAAGCCGTCGCCTTCGATGAAGAGTTAGCCGTCGTGCGCGGGCGCGTCGCTCGAAGCCTCGACGTGCACCGCGATCTGCAAGTCACGCTTCAGAACAACACGAAAATTCTGTCTGTCAACGGCAAACGCGAAACGGCCGCGCGCTACCTCACGCAACTGCACTCCGTCGCGTTCACCGCCGACGAACTCGAAACGGTGCGCGGCGCGCCTGAAGCCCGCCGCCGCTTTCTTGATCGGGGCGCCGTCGCGCTACATCATTCCTACATCCAAACCATCGCCAACTACAATCGCGTCATCAAACAAAAGAACCGTCTGTTGCAAGACGCCTCCGAAAACGAATTAAACACGGACGAGGTGCTTGCGATCATCGCTCCGTGGAACGAACAACTGATTACTCTAAGCGCAGAGATTCATCGCACGCGCACGGATTACGTCAATCGTCTGCAAGAAACTTTGGAGCGGCGTCTGTTCGGAGGCGAAGAGGTCACGATCCGCTACGTTTCGTCGCTCGAAGGCAAAGGCGATTTGAGCGATTACGAAACGCTTATCGCGGAGCGTTTGCGCCTTCGTCTCGAAGCCGAAATCGCTGCCGGACGCGCGCTCATCGGAACGCACCGCGACGAATTGGAAATCCTCTTCGACAAGCGCGATATACGGGCTTTCGGCAGCTCCGGCCAACAGCGTAGCGCATTGATAATACTTGACTTAGCGGCGATTTCCGTGTATCATTCGTGGCACAGTGAGTACCCTCTCTTCCTCATTGACGACATTGACGCGGAGCTTGACGGCAAACGTATCGCTCACCTTCTCAAACACCTCGAAGGGCGCACGCAAACATTTGTCACGACCTCCAAAGAAAGCCTCGTTAAGCAGTATCAAGCGCAAGCTTCTGTCTACGAAATAAAGAACGGCACGGCGAACGAATCGCACGTTGGGAGTTTTGATGCGGGGCGCGTTTGAAGGCGGATGTTGTTGAAGGTTTTGATTTCCGTTTACGGACAATTTAAATGAACGGAAGGTTAAGAAGAGAGCTTATATGAGCGAAGAGGAAAACGATTTGGCGACACCAATTACTACCACAAAGAAAAGATCAGAAAATTACGATTCAAGTTCGATCACTGTGTTAGAAGGGCGCGACGCCGTGCGCAAACGTCCCGCGATGTACATCGGTTCGACCGGCGACATCGGACTTCATCATCTTGTCTACGAAGTCGTTGATAACTCGATCGACGAAGCTCTCGCCGGGCATTGCGACACAGTAGACGTGGTGATTCACCTCGATAATTCAATTACCGTCGTTGATAACGGGCGCGGCATTCCAGTTGACTATCACAAACAGGAGAAAAGGTCAGCCGCCGAAGTTGTGATGACGAAATTGCACGCGGGCGGCAAATTCGATTCAAACGCTTACAAAGTTTCGGGCGGTCTGCACGGCGTCGGCGTTTCCTGCGTTAATTTTTTGTCCCAAACTTTACGACTCGAAATCTGGCGCGACGGAAGCACTTACGAGCAAGAATACGAACGCGGCATTCCCGTCAACAAGCTTGAGCAAACCGGAAAGACGCGCAAACGCGGCACGAAGATCACCTTCAAACCCGACACGGAGATTTTCGAGACAACCGAGTTTAGTTTTGACAGGCTTTCCGAGCGTCTGCGCGAAAAAGCCTTTCTCAACAAAGGCATTCGCATCAAGATCACCGACGAACGTGAGGAGACAGAGCGTTCGCACGAATTTTACTATCGCGGCGGCATCGCCGAATTCGTCAAGCACCTCAATAAAAACAAGACGGTGCTGCACGACAAACCGCTCTACCTTGAGCGCGAGAACGACGCGCTTTCGATTGAAGTGGCGATTCAGTATAACGACGGTTACGATGAGAAAGTTTATTCCTTCGCCAACAACATCAACACCGTTGACGGCGGCACGCACCTTTCCGGTTTCCGCTCGGCTTTTACCCGCACCATTAATGCTTACGCGCAATCTTCTGGTTTGGCGAAAAACTTTAAGGGATCGCTCACCGGCGACGACGTGCGCGAAGGTTTAGTTGCTGTGATCTCCGTCAAATTGCCGCAGCCGCAGTTTGAAGGGCAGACGAAGGGCAAACTGAACTCGGACGTGAAAGGCGCGGTCGAGTCATTCTTGAACGACCGATTGACAGAGTATTTTGATCAGAATCCGACCGTTGCCAAGAAGATCGTCGGTAAAGCAGTTGACGCAGCACGGGCGCGCGAAGCGGCACGTAAAGCGCGCGAGATCGTTCGTAAAGGGGCTATGGGTTCGACGATGCTTCCGGGTAAACTTGCCGATTGTCAGGAACGCGATCCCGCGCAGAGTGAACTTTACATTGTAGAAGGAGACTCGGCGGGCGGGAGCGCCAAGCAGGGAAGAGAGAGGCGCAATCAAGCGGTTCTACCGTTAAAAGGTAAAATCTTGAACGTCGAAAAAGCGCGTTTTGACAAAATGCTTGGTCACAGTGAAATTAAAAGCTTGATTATGGCGCTCGGAACAGGTATCGGCAAAGATGATTTTGATCTTGGCAAGCTTCGCTACCACAAAATCATTTTCATGACCGACGCTGACGTGGACGGCTCTCATATCCGAACCCTGCTTCTGACCTTCTTCTATCGGCAAATGCCGGAACTGGTTGAGTCGGGTCATGTCTACATCGCGCAACCTCCGTTGTTCAAAGTAAAACGCGGTAAGCGCGAGGAGTACATTAAAGACGAAAGATCAATGGTTCGTTACCTGATGCGGCAGGCGACGAATGACGTGCAGGTTAAAGCTGCGGGCAGCGACGCGATTATCGAAGGGCGCGATCTGGCTCGCTCACTTGAGCAGATGGTCGAATTTAAGCGTTACTACGAGAAGACTCTGCGGCGGCTGGGTAACAACGAGCGTTTGCTCCACACTTTGCTCCACGCTTTGGCAGGGCACGGAACGGGCGTGCTACGAGCGCAGGAAGCGAATCTGCGCCTCGTTTTCCAGAGTGGCACGGAGATGAAGCGCATCGAAGCTGCGTTGGCGGCGGCGGGTTTTCAAACGGAACTTGCGCGAGATGAGGAACACGGTTTGTGGGAAATTGAGGTTGCGATCCCGAACGAAGCAACGGCTAAGATCGACTGGGAATTGGCGAGCTATGTAGAGTTTCAGAAAGCCGTCGGACTGTATCTCAATCTTGAAGATCGTCTGATGACTCCCTTTGTGCTTGGGGAAAACGGTTCGAGCGAGCAGATTGAAACGCGCGAAGCTTTGCTTGAGCGTGTACTCGCCGTGGCTAAAAAGGACTTAGCCATTCAACGCTACAAAGGACTTGGCGAGATGAATCCCGAACAACTCTGGGAGACAACGATGAACCCGGAGAAACGCACGCTTTTGCAAGTTAAAATTGACGATGCCGTTGAAACGGATCAAATCTTCACGGTACTGATGGGCGATGCCGTCGAACCGCGCCGCCGGTTCATCGAAGACAACGCACTGGATGTGAAGAATTTGGATATTTAACTCCGTTGCCCGACTCTATTTGACACACAAGCCGGGCTAGAGTACAATCCAAATTCCTTCCTCCTGTGGATTTAACCGCTGTACACTGTTAGGTGTGCAGCGGCTTTTTTGTTTCTGCGGTGCGCTTGATACAAAAGAGGTAAAATAAATCACAATGAAGAGCGAAGTTTTTGATTTGCTTGTAATTGGTGCAGGCCCAGCGGGTTCGTTTGCCGCCGAACACCTCGCGCGAGCCGGAAAGCGTGTCGCACTATTCGACGGGCGACCTCCGCGCGAGGCGAAAGCTTGCGGCGGCGGCGTCACGACCAAAGCCCTCAAAGCGTGGCCACATTTGCTTAAGGCGGCGGGGCGCAGCATCGAACAAGTGGAAATGTACTCGCCGAACGGACGGCGCATACATCTACAACTCGCCGAACCGTTTGCGATCTATTCTCGCCGCCATTTTGATTCATATTTGCGTCGCCGCGCGCAAGAAGCGGGCGCGCAAGTATTCGCCGGGCGCGTTTCGGTTCAAAATGAAAAGGCCACGGGCGGGGTTTGGACGGTGAAGGGAAAAAACGGCGAGCGATGGAGCGGGCGTGTGCTAGTCGCGGCGGACGGAGCTAACAGCCACGTTGCAAAGCGACTTGCAGGGGCGTTGCCGCCGTCGGAGATGGAAGTTGCTTTCGGCTACCGCGCGCCGCTACCGAAGGATGAACGCGACGCCGTGACGGTGATCGCCTTTCTGCCGCATTGGTCTGGTTATGCATGGGCTTTTCCCCGTCTCGATCACCTTTCCTTCGGCATCGCCACGACACAAAATAATTTCGACCACAAATCACTTGACGCGCTGCTCTGGAGTTTCATGACGAGTTACTACACGGCCGGAGACGGTCGCATCGAACTTTCGTGGACGGAGAAAGAGCAGGACGGAATGAGTGAGCGACGTGCAGAGGTTGAAGCGAAGCTGCGCCTGTCCGTCGAACGCTACGCGGCGCGCATACCGGGATTAAGCGTTGAGACTTGGGAGAAGCGCCGCGCCGCCGGAAAAGATTGGGCGCTGTTGGGTGACGCTGCCGGGTTTGCCGACCCGGTGACAGGCGAGGGAATTTATTATGCTTTGCGTTCGGCAGAACTATTTGCCGAAGCCTATTTGAGAGGCGATGTCAGCAGTTATGAGAAAAGTTGGCGCGCGGATTTTGGAGACGAACTACGGCGTGCCGCCAAGATGCGCGACCGTTTTTACGGAACATTTTTAGGCGCACCGTTTACCGAAAGGATGATTCAGTTTGCGCACTGTCATCGCGGAATTAGAAACGTGCTCGGCGAACTTATCGCTGGCGAGCAAGGCTATATTGATCTTAAAAGTAAACTCGCCCGCCGCGCATTCCTTCCGCTTTGAACGGCTTGGTCGTGACAGAGGCAATCGCATTTCTAAAGTTCAGCCAAGCTAAAACTTCCGGTCGTCGTTTGCAATTATCAAAGACTTGATGAACAAATCTTTTTAAGTTCTCTACGCGGAGTGGACGGGTTCATCAAGGGCGTTCGCGTTTTGCTCAACAGCTTCGTCGTCAGGTTGCGCGTAAGGAGCTAGGCGGCGGCGAAGTTCTTCGGGCACGGAGACGGTCTCAAACGTATCGCGGCGCACCGAGACAAGAACAAAGTGCGCCTTCGCCACCAGCGCGTCTTCGCCTTTCCGCCGCACCTCGAAATTCAAGCGCAAAGATTTGGTGCCGACGCGCCCGACGTAAACCGCGACTTCGAGAAGATCGTCGAGTTGCGCCGCGCGGTAGAAGTCGCATTCAAGATGCGCGCGCGGCAACCACACATCCAACTCGTCAAACATCTCGCCGTAAGACAATCCGACGGCGCGGAAAAGTTCCGTCTCGGCAAACTCGAAGAAGCGTATGTAAGCTCCGTAGAAAATAATGCGCGCCGCGTCAACATCCCCCCACCGGACGCGCTCTTCAATATAGTACTTCCAAGATTCCTTCACGATAAATTCCTTTTACGCCGCAAGCGCGTTAAGAAAAGAGACGAGCGCGCGGTTAAACTCCGCCGGGCTTGTTCGGTTTGCGCTTAAGGCTTCGCTTGTTCCCGCCACATCGAACGATTAAAAAGGAAGCCGTGAAGTAGGACGATTGCTTCGCCGCCGCATCTTCGTAATCAACTTCGATGTCTCGCAATCCGACTGTCGGCATGATTGATTTCTCCGGCGATGGAACAAGGTCATTCGCACCAAAAGGCACACGCACAATTGAGCATTTATAACTTGCCGCTTCGTTTGGAAATTGATAACACGCGCAGTCGGCAAGGGTCAAACGCATTATTCCCCGTGCGCATCTAAATGAAGTTACAAATCGGTTCGTTGCAGCGCAAGACGAGTATACTTAACAGTGAAGTGGTACAGAGGAATCGAGATGAAAGAAAAGAATAATCGAGCGAAGAAAATTGAAGATTTCACTCCTGCCGAGCAGCGCGCGGCGCGTGGGGCGAGAGTCGAAGTTAGCGACGCCGAACCTTACGGCTGGATGGCGCATTCGGAAGCTGATCCGGAGCGTGTCTATCACCTTTATTGCGAGCCGCAGTCGAAGCGACTTGTTTGCACCTGCGCTGATTTCGTTTATCGCGGCGACGCTGAACCGGGTTATGAATGCAAGCACGTCTCGGCAGTCTTGAAGTACATCGGTCGGCGGTATCTCCAATATCAATACGATCCGCGACGACAGTATGAGCGCGCCGCTTAGAATGAGCGTGACTTAAACACAGTTCATCTCATTTATTAGTTCGTCGTAAATCGCTTCCGTTTCGTCAACCATCCGCTTGATATCGAAGCGTTTGCGCGCGGCGAGCCGGGCGTTCTCTCCCAAATGCTTTCGTTCGTGTTCGTCAGACAACAAACCGCATATCGCCTCCGCCATCTTTTCCGCGTCGCCGATGGGCACAAGCTTGCCGCTTACGTCATCTTCGATAATTTCCCGCGCGCCCTCGCTCTTTGTCGCCACTACGCCAAGTCCGCTCGCCATCGCTTCGACAATCGCCAATCCGAAAGGTTCCGTGCGCGAAGCGGAAACAAAAACGTCGAGCGCGAAAAGAAACTCCGCAACCGATTCAAGCCAGCCAACGAAGTGAACGTGTCCTTCGAGTTTGAGCATTGAAATTAAATCATCGAGACGGGCGCGAAACTCTCTTTTCTCCGACCTGTCTTCACCGGCGATCAGGAAATGCGCATCGGGAAAACGCTTTCTGAC
This sequence comes from Pyrinomonadaceae bacterium, assembly GCA_013696465.1. Classification (GTDB taxonomy): domain Bacteria; phylum Acidobacteriota; class Blastocatellia; order Pyrinomonadales; family Pyrinomonadaceae; genus JACCYN01. The sequence continues at coordinate 2,188 of JACCYN010000353.1, read as the reverse complement.
GACGGCCGCCGCCCGCACAAAATCTTCCTGCCCTTTGTGTTCACGCAACTCCCCCGTGATGCCGACGAGATGAGCCGCGCCGCTTAAACTCAAGTTTGAAAAATAACCTGCGGAAGAAGATGAACGCGCTTGAGAATTGAATTGCTCTGTCTCGATGCCGTTAAGCACAACGCGGATTTTGTCGTGCGGGAAAATCTTTTGTTCTTTGAGCCTGCGCGCCACCGACTCTGAAACGGCGATCACGCAGTCTGCAGAACGGAAAGTTATGCGATGAAATTTATTCAACGGCAATAAAAGATGGCGGGTGAAAACGAGGCGCGCGCCTCCTTGCTTGCGCACGGCAAAAGCCGCAAGCGTGTAGTCGCGCGCAAGATGCGCGTGCACGATCTCAATGCGATTATCTCGGATGACGCGGGCTAATTCGATGGCGCTTCCCAAGTCGAGCGCGTTGCGCATTCTGACGTTGATGATGTTCTGAGTGGGCAGCGCGTTAAGCGTTTTGGTGAGCGGTGAGTCGGGTGCGAGCGCGGCATAAACTTCATGACCGCGCTGCCGCAAAGCATTTGCGAGATCGGCGAAATGCCTTTCGCCGCCTGCGAAGGTGCGCGCCGAATTGATTTGTAAGATTCTCACGAAGAACAGACAAGTGCGACCTTGAAGCGAGCGCGCATTCAATCAACAAGTGGCGAATCGTCGTAGAGAGCGAGCAAATCGGCTGGGTCTTTGTATATTGCGATGCAGCCTGTCGCGCGCAGTTCCTCTTCGGAAAAACCGCCGCACAGCACGCCGACGGTGCGCAAACGCGCTTTGCCCGCCGCCTCCGCGTCGTAAGGCGTATCGCCGATGACCATGATCTTTTCCGGCGCGATGCCTCCTAACCGTTTGAGCGCGGCTTCAAAAATATCCGGGTGCGGTTTTGATTTCTCCGCATCGTCCGCAGAAGTTTCGGCTTCGATGAGATCAGATATGCGCGCGATTTCTTTATACACTTCGAGTTCATCTTTTTTGGCCGATGAGGCGAGGGCGATGCGTTTGTCGTCGCGGCGTATGCGCTCGAAGAGTTCGCGCACTTTTGGGAAGCCGGTAACGCGTGACAAGTGATCGCGTTTATATATTTCGCCGCGATATTCTTCCATCTCTTTGCCGAAGCGTTCCAATTCTTCTTTCGAGAAAAAGACGGGCATCAACTGATCGCCGCCCTTGCCGATCTGATGACGCACTTTCTCAAAGGGTACTTCACGCCCAAATTTCTTAAAGGCTTCCTGCCATGCCTGCGCGTGAAGATCAACCGAATCAACAATCGTCCCGTCAACGTCGAAAATCACTCCCTTGATCACCATCGCCCTCCACGATTTATTCTCTTAAAATTCTACATTACAACATTCAAGCCACGGCTGTCTCGCGCGGGCGTCGAGAGCGACATTCTTAAAGCTACACAGAAACAACGCACAGACTCCGTACACAGCAAAGCCGGAGAAGAAGCGTCTCCTCCGGCTTTGGAACGAAAGTCAAAAAGTTTCCTACTTACGGATGGCGTCGCCCACGTCTTTTACCGTATCGCCGATTTTACGCTTCGCTTCGCCGAAACCTTCCTGAACGTTGCCGCTCGCGCGATCCGCCGCGCCTTCATCCTCCATATCACGATCGCCGATGGCGCGCCCGACATTCTCTTTCACCGCGCCCTTGGTCTTATCCCATTTGCCTTCCATTTCATCTCTATTCGGCGTGCTCATAATCTTTTACCTCCAAAATACTTACCCAAAGCCAATGAAAATGTTTCCGCCTTGCTCTAGATTCTACTTCAATGTTGTTAGCAAGCATCATGCCAGCAATGAAGTTAACCTCAATGTGTATTCGGTGAAACGAAAACATTAAGCAGAAAGATTAAGAACGGATTCTCGTAGCTTTATACTAATGCGCCTTATACACGTTATTGCTTGCGTTTTAATACACTTTGCAACAACTCTGTGCTCCGTCTTGGAACAAAAACAATGGGCGCGTCCGAGTCGGACGCGCCCATTAAAAATGCGTGCTGATCCTCTACTAAAACTGGAAGCGCACGGCGAGTTGAATCTGACGCTCGCGCAAGAACGTGGCGTTGCTTGCGTCGGTGGCGTTGAGGAACGTCGGATCGAAGGTAAGCGTTTGAGCGGTGGCTGTGCCGCCGACGGAGAACAAGCGATTCGCC
>JACCYN010000347.1 GCA_013696465.1 Pyrinomonadaceae bacterium | reverse complement strand
GCCGTGCCGAACGCGCCGACGGATGCGCCCATGATCGCCGCCGGTTTTCCCGACCACGCGCTATCTCCGTAAGGTCTCGACGCCCAATCAATCGCGTTCTTCAACACGCCCGGAATCGAGTAGTTATACTCAGGCGTGGCGATGAGCAGCGCGTCCGCCGCGCGTATCCGCGCTTTCAACTCGGCGACTTTAGACGGCAATTGTCCTTCTTCGTCTTGGTTGTAAATGGGGATGCCGTCAAGCTCGAAAATTTCGAGCGTCGCATCGTTGGGCAGAAGTTGTGCCGCGGCGCGCAAAGCGGCACGATTGTAGGATTCTCGTCGGAGACTACCGGCGATGCCGAGAATGCGGACGGGCTGGTTCATGTATGTTCTCCCTTGTATCGGATATTTCTAGTCGCAGGGCGTTCGCTATCCGTTCAAAGATTTACGGATCGAACGATGCCACCGCGCAATCTGCTTTTAGCTTTTTTTGGTACGCCGCACATTACCATTTCAGACGGCCTGCACGCAAAATTTCGCCCGCTGAATTGGCATGGAAACCAAAGGGCAATCAGCAACATCTTATTGTTGAATGAAAAAGTTGATTCTGTTAATTGGCGTAGTTCTGCTCGTGGTCGCGCTGAAGAACTTCGATTGGGCGGGCGCGATGGATGATTCTCGCGCGCCCGTGATGCGCGGCGCGGCATTGCCGTTTAGAGCCGCGATGCTCTACACGAAGGAGCCTGACCGCGAACTGCTCGTTCCGGTGAAAGGAGTTCGCCTCAAGGGGATTGCGAATACGTGGCACGCGCCGCGTCCGGGCGAGCGTCTCCATCAGGGGCAGGATATTTTTGCGAAGCGCCGCACGCCCGTTCTTTCGGCGACGGAAGGCTACGTGGTGCGAATCGGCGAAAACTCATTGGGCGGCAACACAGTTTCCGTGCTGGGCGCGGGCGGCAGAAATTATTATTACGCGCACCTCGATTCATACGCGGAGAATCTTGCGGTGGGCGATCACGTCACGCCGGAGACAGTGCTCGGCTACGTCGGCACAACCGGCAACGCCGCAGGCACGCCGCCACATCTTCACTTCGGCGTCTACACGATGGAAGGAGCGATCAATCCATTGCCGCTTCTGACAGAAAGAAACTAACTTCGCTTCGTCACACAAGGATCAAAACTTTGCATAAGCGATTCGTCGGCGAGAGAAATAAAAGATGCGCGTGAGTAAGTTGCTCACGCGCATCCTTTATAAACAAGTTCACCCTTCGCAATCGCCTAACTATCCGCGACGGGTTCTGCTCTCGTCCGCCCAATGAGTGAGTCTATGCTCCACACTCCTGATCCGCGCGCGGCGATGTAAAGGAACAGGAAGCAATAGAGAACCGCTAGTTCGCCGCCGTTGACGATGGGTAGAAAACCGCTCGGAGCGTGCGCCATAAAATAGGCGACCGCCATCATTCCGCTCGCAATGAACGCCGCAAATCCTGCCAGCAACCCGAAAGCGATCATCAACCCACCAACGAATTCGATGATGCCGCCGAAAGTCATCAAAGCATTTAGCGGCATCGCGGGACGGCTGCTCGGCGGAAAGCCGAATAACTTCTGGCTGCCGTGCAAAGCGAACATCAATCCGGTGACAATGCGCAGCACGGCGTAAAAGTACGGTGCATACTTTCCGAGAAATCTGTTCATCGTTAAGATACTCCTTCAACTTTTGACGGAACAGTTTATCAGAAGCTGAAGCGGATTTGCCCGATGATTCTCCGGTTGCCCGCCGCCGGGTTGCCGCCGCCACCACCTCCACCACCGCCGAACCCTCCGGCCGTTGAAAGCGATTGTCCGAAGAGCGACGAACTCAAGTTTCCGACAGGCGTCGCCTCGTTCGTGTTATTGAAAATGTTCTGCATCTGCACAGACAGAGTAAGGTTATAGCGACTATCGCTCGATGCCGCGTCGCCGCCGAAACGACCGCCACCACCGCCGCGTCCACCACGCCCACCGCCTCCGCCGCCTTGACGACCACCACCGCCGAAGCCGCCGCGACCTCCTCCCGCGCCCGCGTTCGGTGCGCCGCTATCTTGTGTCGCCGAAGTGCTCGCCACGCCGCGCGGATTGCCGCCGAAGCCGAAGGTTCGGCTGATGCCCAGATTCGCCGTGAAGAACGACGGCCCACTTCCGAAGTTGCGCGGGATGAGCTCTTGACCGGGCGCAGGGTTCGGATCGAATGCGCCGAACTCGGTGACGATCACGCCGGGCTTCGTCAGGTTAGTCGCCAACGCTGGGCGATCCGTGAAGAGCGAATCGCCGTTGATGTCGCGTCCCGTCGTGATGTTGAACGGGCGACCTGATGAAGCGATGACGAACGGGTTGAAGCGCAAGCCCCACGGCGCGTTGATCGTGCCGCCGAGCCTGAAGTTATGTCGCACGTCGAACGAGGCGCGTCCGTACTCTGCGCTCAAGTCGAATCCGTCGGCGGGGAATGTGCCCGCGCCGTCCGTGTCGCTTTTGGCTTTGCCGAGAACATAGTTCGCAAAGAAAGTGAGACGAGGATTAAGGCGGCTTCTGACGCCTAAGATCAGTTGGTTCTGATTGAGCCGCCCCGACGATTCGTATTGATAGACGTTGCCTGCCGCTCCCAACGGGAATACACCGCTTCCCGCAACTCCGGGCGTGAATGTGCCCGGAAGCGGCGCGTTGATGTTGCGCGCGCGTAAAAGGTGAAACGAGCGCGCATTGATGTATGTCGCTGCGAACGTCAGATTGTAAGGAAGCTGGCGTTCGACGCTGAACGATGATTGAATCGTGTACGGAGCTTGTAAATCTTCGGCCATGCGCCATGTCGTCTGCGGCCGCGCAAACGATGAAAGCGTATCAACTGTCGGCACGTTCGTCACGCCATCGAGCGTAAACTGAGCGAAATCTAAGACGGACGGATCGGTGATTAAAAACTGCTGTTGATTCGTGCCGTTGAAGCGGGCGACTTGCAGGCTGAGGTTTTCGCCCACGCGGTCGTAGAAGACGCCGAAGCCGCCGCGAATCACCGTCTTCGGCTGTCGCTGTCCGCCCGCGCCCGGCGAGTAAGCGAAGGCGATGCGCGGGGCGAAGTTGAGATTATTTCTGATGTTCGTTTGCGCTTCGTAGCGCAATCCGAGCGAAAGCGTAAAGTCGGGGCGCACGCGCCAATCGTCTTGAACGAATGCGCCGAAATCCACCTGACTGATCTCCGTTTCAGGGTTGCCGCCCGCAATCGTAAACTGCGTCGCGCCGCCGCCGAGCTGGCGTATCTGCGCGGACGAAATCCCTTGCTGCTGGAAAAGGAGCGTGCGGCGGTAACGCTCGATGCTCGTAATGGGAACGAGCACGGGTTGACCGTCCGCGCCAGTGACGACTCCATTGTTCGCATCCAATTGTGGGGCAAAACCGCCCGCGAAGGTGAACGCGCCCGCAAAATTATTCGGCGAAGAATTTGTGAGTGAAGTGCCGCGCACGCGCGCCCCGAATTTCAATGCGTGATTGCCCAAACCCCACGAAGTGTTGTTCGATGCTTCCCAACGATTCTCGCGGTTAAATGAAAACCCGACTTGCGAGCCGCCGCCCGTAAAGGCGTCGAGCACGCGGATGGTCGGAGCGGAGTTATCGCCTTCCTGCTCGCGTTGGCTTCGGACAAATTGAAAGCGCGTCTCGTTGACGATTGAAGAATTGATGATCGCCGTCTCCGTCAGTTGGAAGCTGTGCTGCGAAGTAGAGGCGTTATAGGCGCGCGACAGCAGATCGAAATCGCCAACTCCGTCGTTCAACTGCTGCGAGCGCGAGTAGGTGTAACGCGCGACGAGCGTGTTAGCCTCGTTCAATTGATAATCGAAGCGCGGGCTAAAGGTCGTGCGCCTCTCCGGTGTGAGCGCCGTAAAGCCGAACGGCGTGATGGCAAGTGAAGGATCGAGAATCGTCGCGTTGATAATCTCGTTATCGTCCGTCTCCCGCCGCTCGAAATCGAAAAAGTAAGAAGCTTTTTTCGAGACGAGCGGGCCGCTCACGTTGCCCCCGTACTGACGCGATTGAAACGGCGCGCGATTCGGGGCAAACGGGTTGCGTGAGTTAAGGCTTTCGTCGTTGAAGTTAAAGAAGGCTTGCCCGCGAAAACGGTCGGTGCCGGGTTTGGTTAAAATCTCGATGCGACCGAAACCTAAACGGTCGTACTCGGCCGAGAAAGGATTTTGATTAAGACGAACTTCACGAATTGATTCGCGCGGCGGAAGCCTGCCGCCCGTAAAACCATCAATATAAATCTGCCCGCCGTTCGGGCCAGCCGAAGGCCCGGCTAAGGCTTGCAGGGCGTCGGCTAAATCGTCGGGGTCTTCGGGCAGAGCTTCGATGTCCGCGCCGCGCAGGACGATGGCGCCCGCGTTATTCTCCGGCTCAGTGCTGACGGGCGCTTGCCCGGCAACCGTTACTTCTTCTTCAGCGATGGCAACTTCGAGCGTGATGTCGAGCGACGCGCTTCTTCCGGGCGAAACTTGAATCGTCGTGTTCTCATAAAGAGCGAAGCCGGGTGATTGAACGCGCACGGTGTAGAGGCCGGGAGCGAGTCCGGTAAATTGATAAACGCCTTCTTCGTTCGTTGTCGCCGTTTTCTCCGCGCCGTTCGCGTCTGCGGCCGTCACCGTCGCGCCGATGAGAATGCCGCCGAATTGAT